>JANQIV010000101.1 GCA_028282005.1 Melioribacteraceae bacterium
TGTATTTAATGACAACAATACTGCTAATGAGGATGGTATTGATGCTTCAAGTCAGCATAATCACGGAACAAGAGTTTTTTCAATTGCAGCCGGATTTGATGAAGGTAATTTAATCGGCCCAGCTTACGAAGCCTCTTTTTTGCTGGCTAAAACTGAATATGTTCCAACAGAAAAAAATGTTGAAGAAGATAACTATGTTGCGGCATTAGAATGGATGGAAGGTTTAGGAGTTGATGTCACTTCCTCTTCTGTTGGATATGATCAATTTGATCCTGGTGAAACCTCTTACACATACGATGATATGAACGGTAATACAACAAAAGTAACTCAAGCAGAAAATCTCTCTTTTGATAGAGGAGTAGTATCAATAACTTCTGCAGGCAATGAAGGACCAAGTTTAGAAAGCTTAACTGCTCCTGCTGATGCTTTTAATATAATTACAGTTGGTTCTGTTAATCCAAGTAACTCTGTAAATGGTTTCAGTAGCAGAGGCCCGACTGCGGACGGAAGAACTAAACCTGAAGTTGTTGCTCAAGGTTCAAGTATATATGGTGCTTCAACCGGAAAGAATTCTTACTCAAGTGGTAATCAAGGAACTTCTTATTCAGCACCAATAGTTGCCGGTGTTGCAGCTTTATTGTTGGATGCTTATCCCGATTTAACTAATAAACAAGTTCGTGAAATTTTCATGGCTGCCGGAGATAATTCCGATAACCCTGATAATAATAGAGGCTACGGATTACTTTCTGCAAAAAGGGCAATAAACTTCCCAAATATAGAAATCACAAGAACAAACACTGTGTTAAATAAAGCGTTTATTGGTGAGAGTGGAGTTACTGACGTAAAGTTTACTTTATCGGTGAATGATAATCTTGAAATCGAAGACCGTGCAATGTTCAACTCAAAAGAAAATTTTTACGACCTTATTCTTAGGTCATATAATCCCGGAGACAAGCTTCAAGTTTACTTCACTTATCAAGATAATAATGGTAGTCAGCGTGACCCTGATGCTGGCCATTACGAGATTGACTACGAAAGCGCAATAATTACTTTGGTTGAAGAAAATAATGATCTTCCTCTGGAATTTTCACTTTATCAAAATTATCCGAATCCATTTAATAATCGAACAACTATTCAATTTAATTCTATAGGTAATGAATTTGGTGAATTAGTAATTTATGATGTTCTAGGAAGAGAAGTAAAAACTCTTTTCGACGGTAAAACTATGCCAGGCATAAATTCGTTTTCTTGGGACGGTACAAACAATTACGGCGATCTTGTTGTAAGTGGTGCTTACTTTTACAAGCTAAGGGTTGGGGATAAGATTGATTCACGTAAAATGGTTCTTTTAAAATAAAACTTTGTACTAAAGGATTAGCTGGTATGTCAAAAATAGTTTACGCTCAGCAAACTAAATATTTAGAATCTTTAAGAAACGAAAATGATGAACTCATTTTTGAAATTGAAGCGTTAGCAAAAGAAAAGAATGTCCCCATCTTAAATTGGAATGCTGCTGATTTTCTTGAAAGTCAAATTTTAATAAATAAACCAAAGAGAGTACTTGAAATAGGTACTGCTATTGCTTATTCAACAATCCGTTTTGCGCGTAACTTAAAAAAAAATTGCATAATTGATACAATTGAAAAAAGTAAAGACAATATAAAACTTGCAAAAAAGTTTATTAAGAAATCAGGCCTGTCTGAAAAAATAAACTTAATCCAAGGTGATGCTTTAAAGGTTATTCCAAAATTAGAACATAATTATGATTTCATTTTTTTGGATGCAGATAAAGAAGATTATGAAATGTTGTTTCATTATTCTTTAATTGTTCTAAAAAAAGGTGGGGTAATCTTTGTAGATAATTTATTATGGCAAGGTTATGCTGCTGCAAAATCAATTCCTGAAAAATTTATAAATTCCACAAAGCACATCCGAGAATTTAATAAGTTATTTATGAGTAATGATTTTTTAAAGGCAACACTCGTGCCCATTGGTGACGGGGTTGGAATTGGAATAAAGATAAAATAAAAAAACCGGCAATAATGCCGGTTCTTAATCAACGCTACTTTTTTTCAAAGTTTCGGAATACTTTTCAGCTACTTCTTGAACAGACTTACTGGAAATTAGATTATAAATCCTGTTTCTTAATTCAGCCCATTCTTCGTGTAGTGGACATGGATTTTCGTCGGAGCATTCTTTTAAGCCGGTAACACATTTTAAGTTAATAACCGGTCCTTCAACTCTTTCAACTATTTCCAATATCGAACTTTTTTTGGCAAGTTCTGTAATTTTAAATCCGCCGCCTCGTCCTTTATAGGAATCTACGTATCCGTATTTTGCCATTCTTTGCAAAATTTTAGCTAAATAGTGTGCAGGTATCTCTTCGCTTTTGGCAATTTCTGAAGACATAATTAATGTTTCTTTTGATTGACGAGCCAAAAACAAAATTGCGCGAATAGCATATTCGCCAGTTTTGGTATAAATCATTCTTTTATCCTCATTATAGTTGAAACTTTGTTACTTTTTAGAGAGCCCTTTGTCTTAATTAAAATTAAGTAAATGAAATCTCTTTGTCAAGATTTAATTTTAAAGAAGACAACATGTAATCTAAAGCAATTGTTCCAGATCAAACAAAAGAAATTATACTAATGATTTATTAAATGAACTCTTCGCTTAATTCATTTACAATTATTTTGTTGTTGGATTTCTCAGATAAACTCTCTTTTATGTCCGTTAGATAGGTTGGTTTTATCATTGCTACAATAGAAGGCACCAAATCAAAATTATTTTCTATTATTTTTGCATTGAATTTATTCAAATAATAATGGATTGTACTGGAATATTCAAAATTGTATTTTATCTCTGTTTTTACATGTTTAGCTAAAGTTTTCACACTTGCACTTTTTAATACTTCTTCAGCTGCAAAATAGTATGCTTTCCCAAGTGGACCAGCACCAAGTTTTGTTCCGCCATAATATCTTATAACAAATACCAATGTGTCAACTAATTCAAAATGCTGGATCGCATTAAAAATTCTGATTCCAGCAGTTCCGTTTGGTTCGCCGTCATCTGAATATTTCAAGGAACCTTCTAAAAGTTTATAGGCAAAACAGTGATGGGTTGCATCATAAAACTCCTTTTTAGTTTTAGATTTTATTTCGTTAAAGTCGTTTTCAGATTTTATCTTAAAACACTGTCCAATAAATAAAGAACCTTTTTCTTTGAATTTGAACTCGTTAAAATCGAATACCGTTTTAATTTCTTCGTCTATCATAATTAATTAAGAATTTTTAAACAAAATAGAATTGCTTTTAATTTTTGCAAGCACTAATATAAAGATTTGGACTTTGACAAATTTACCTAAATGGAACAGCAAGAAAAAATTGTAATAAAAGGTGCAAGAGAGCACAACCTTAAAAACATTGATGTTGAAATTCCCCGTGATTCACTTACCGTAATTACAGGATTATCAGGTTCTGGTAAATCATCTTTAGCTTTTGATACTATTTACGCAGAAGGACAGAGAAGATACATTGAATCTCTCTCAGCTTATGCTCGTCAGTTTTTAAATCTACTTGAGAAACCGGATGTTGATTTAATTGAAGGGTTAAGTCCGGCAATATCTATCGAACAAAAATCTACTACAGGAAATCCACGTTCTACTGTTGGAACTGTAACTGAAATTTACGATTACATGCGTTTGCTCTTTGCCAGAGTTGGTCATGCCCATTGTACTAGTTGTGGAGAAGAATTACAAAAGCAGTCTTCAGAACAGATTATAGATACTATCATTTCTGATTATCCTGATCAAAAATTAGTTTTATTAGCTCCGGTAATTAGAGGTAGAAAAGGCCACTACCGTGAGTTATTTGAAGAAATAGTTCGTGACGGATTTTTGAGGGTTCGTGTTGACGGTGAAATAGTTGAAATTGAAGAAGGCTATAAAGTTGATCGATATAAAATTCACAATATTGAGATTGTAATTGATAGATTAAAAGTTACTGAAAAAGGACGTCACAGAATTAGCGAGTCTGTTGAAGTAGCTTTGAATTACGGTAATGGAAACATAATTATAAATGACGGAAAAGAAGACAGAGTATTCAGTAGGGATTTAGCTTGTTTGAGTTGTGGAATTAGTTATCAAGAATTAGCCCCAAATTCATTTTCATTTAATTCACCATTTGGTTCTTGTCCGAATTGTGATGGGCTCGGAGAGAAAAAAGAATTTGATATTGAATTGATCATTCCCGATTGGGAAAAATCAATTAATGAAGAAGGCATAACTGCGATTGGCAAACCAAGAAAAATCTGGTTCTTTAATCAGCTTGAAGCTGTGGCGCAAAAATTTGGATTCACTTATGATACTCCGCTAAATCAACTTAGTGAATCTCAATTAAAAGTGCTTTTATACGGCAGCAAAGAAAAAATTCCCTTTGAATATAAGTTTGGCAATGGCAAAACAGTAAAGTACATGCATAAGTTTAGCGGTGTAGTAAACTATGTTAAACACTACTACGACAATACGTCTTCCAATAAAATTAGAGATTGGGCTGAGTCGTACATGAATACTCAAACTTGCTCAACTTGCAATGGAGGCAGATTAAAGAAGGAATCGCTTGCCGTAAAATTTAATGAGAAAAATATTAGTGAGATTACTTCACTTTCGATTGAAAAAGCCAAAGTATTTTTTGAGGAAATAAAATTAACTGAGAGGGAAGAGTTAATATCGAGACAAATTTTAAAAGAAATAAAATCCCGATTAAATTTTTTACTAAATGTTGGTCTAGATTATTTGACGCTAAACAGATCAGCCAGAACGTTATCCGGCGGGGAATCTCAAAGGATTAGATTAGCTACTCAAATTGGTGCCCAGTTGGCCGGAGTGCTGTACGTATTGGATGAACCAAGCATAGGGTTGCATCAAAGTGATAATATTAAATTAATAAATTCACTTAAGAAATTAAGAGACCTAGGTAATACTGTAATTGTTGTTGAACATGATAGAGAAACAATCGAGAGTTCTGATTTCATTATTGATTTGGGCCCCAGGGCTGGTGTACATGGCGGCGAATTATGCATTGCCGAAAAAATTGACAAAATAGTCAACTCGGAAAACGGTTATCATTCTTTAACATTAGATTACATAAAAGATGAAAAAAGTATTGAGATTCCTCAAGAAAGAAGGATAGCAAACGGAAATTTCATAGAATTAAAAGGTGCTTCAGGAAACAACTTAAAGAAAGTTAATCTTAAAATTCCCCTTGGTACATTTACTTGTATTACTGGAGTTTCCGGTTCAGGCAAGTCCTCTTTGATAAATGAAACACTTGTCAAAATTCTGATGAAGAAAATTTATCAATCGAAAGTTGTTCCACTTCCTTATAAAGAAATTAACGGCTTGGAAAACATCGATAAAATAATTGAGATTGACCAATCCCCAATTGGAAGAACACCACGCTCTAATCCAGCTACATACACGGGTTTGTTTACTTTTATCCGTGATTTATATGCCCAGTTGCCTGAATCTAAAATTAGAGGATACGCACCGGGCAGATTCAGTTTTAACGTAAAAGGCGGAAGGTGTGAAGATTGTCAGGGTGACGGATTAAAGAAAATTGAAATGAACTTTCTTCCGGATGTTTATGTGCAGTGTGAAACATGTCACGGTAAAAGATATAATCGGGAAACTCTTGAAGTATTGTATAACACAAAATCAATATCAGATGTTTTAAATATGACAGTTGAAGATGCTTTGGAATTCTTCTCCGACTT
>JANQIV010000200.1 GCA_028282005.1 Melioribacteraceae bacterium
CGATAATGAAAGAGAACAGATTTGAAAATGATGTTGAAAAGCTATGGGATAAATTTAACGAAAATTATGACCCGGAATTGTATCACAAAAGATCAGATGACAAAATTTACTTTGTGTTGCATAATTACAAAAACAAAGGCGAAGACGGGTTGGAAATTCTTGTGGGATTCAGGGTTAAAAATCTTTCAGGGATGAATAAAAAATATTCTAATGTTGAAATTAAGTCCGGCAGCTTTGCCAAAGATAAACCGGAAGGTATATCGGCGGGTGAAATAAATGCAGCCTGGGAAAAAATTTACGGATTAAAATTGAACAGAATTTACACATATGACATTGAAGCATACACGATGAACGATGAATTCGAATTAACTGATATTGATATATTTATTTCAGTTAAAAACTAAGGAGCGATAATGAAAAACTTAAAAGTATATTTGATAAAAGCTTCGGCGGGAAGTGATTATTCGGAATATAAAAAGAAAACCGGCGGGCCACCGCAAAACATTTTTTCTACTGCTGCGTGTACACCTAAAAATGTAGAGATTGAAATGACCGATGAAGTAGTCGGCATGAAAGTAAATTATAAATCCGATGCAGATATCGTTGCGATATTTATGTCAACACCTGATGCATACAAGGCTTATGATATTGCAAAGAAATTCAAAGAAAAAGGAAAGACAATAGTTCTGGGCGGACTTCACACGAAGTTTATGCAGGAAGAAGCAAAAGCAAACTGCGATGCAATTTTGGTCGGTGAGGCTGAAGGCATCTGGGAAGAATTACTGGAAGATTACAGCAAGAATCAACTAAAGCCAAAATACGAAAGGACTACCCAACTTGATTTATCTGAACTGAATCCGTACCCGCTAAATATTATTGATCCGTCGCATTATGATTACACATGGTCGGTTGTTGTTTCGAGAGGTTGCCCGTACAGTTGTGATTTCTGCTTGGTGCCGGAGTTTTCACCCCGCTTCAGAATGAGGCCTGTTGAAAATATTGTAAGCGAAGTTAAAACTGCTAAAGCCTGGGGAATCGAATGGTGCGAACTTCATTCGGATAACCTGACAGTTAACAAAAAATTCGCGATGGAATTATTCAGACAATTAAAACCGCTGGGTATGAATTTTTATGCCGAGACAACAATTAAAATCTCCGAAGATGAAGAGTTGATGAAAGCAGCTTATGATGCAGGCTTGAGGATGGTTTTACTTGGGTTGGAAACTATTTCCAAAGCGGCTCTCAAAGAACAAAATAAAGGCTTCGTTGATCCGGATAAAATGAAAGCACAAATAGAGAAAATTAATAGCTTCGGAATAAAGGTTGTCTCTGATTTCCTCTTCGGATTTGACGATCACGATCCAAATATTTTTGAAGATACTTATCAGCACACAAAAGATTTTAAGCTGGAAGAAATTTTTCCGCATATGCTAATTCCGTTTCCCGGAACAAATACATTTAGAAAATTTGATGCAGATGGACGTATACTTACAAAGGATTGGTCAAAGTATGACGGCACTCACGCCGTATTTCAGCCAAAGCAAATGATGCCGGA
>JANQIV010000229.1 GCA_028282005.1 Melioribacteraceae bacterium
CGTGTCCTAATATTTCTTTTACTGCCATTAAGTCAGCACCTTTATCAAGCATGTGTGTGGCTGAACTATGCCTTAAAACGTGCGGACTTTTTTTGTAAACGTCTGTTACTTTTGTTAAATATTTTTTAACAAGTCTTTGAATAAATCTTGTATAAATTCTCTTTCCATTTTTGGTGACAAGCAACGCATCATTGCTTTTTTTACTTTCGAACAAAGATAAATATTGTTTAATTACTTCTATGGATGGTTTACCTACTGGGACAATTCTAAGTTTTGATCCTTTGCCTAAAACTCGAATTGTAGAATTAGAGAAATCAACATCATTAACATTCAAATCGCATAGCTCCGACACCCTGAGAGAACAACCGTAAAGCAATTCAAAAATTGATCTTATTAGCAAGCTTTTCTCTATATCCTCTTCTTCAGAAAGTAATGTAATAATTTTTAGGAAAGAGTCAACATTTATTGTTTCAGGAAGTTTCCTGCTGATTTTGGGATTGGAGATATCTGTTATTGGATTACTTTCAAGATATTCATTTTTCATCAAATAGTTAAAAAATCTTCTTAAAGATGAAAGTTTTCTCGAAATAGAAGTTTTTGATAAATCTTTGTCATTAAGCTCCATCAGAAATAATCTAATCGTATTTTCAGTAATTTTTATGATGGATATAATTTCTTTTGACTTACAGAATTCACTGAATTGTTCAAGGTCAGATCGATAGGAAGTTAATGTGTTTGCAGATACTCTTCTAATGCCTGAAAATTCTTCAAGGAAAATATCAATACAATGATTGATGCTGTAATTTTCATTCATATGAAAATTATTTTCTGATTAGTTTATTCTATCGGAAGAATAGAGAAGTATCCTGCTTCCCGGTAGGATGTCTTCATTAAAATCAACAAGTGAAATAAGAATTATCCAATTAATATCTTCTTTTGTAATAGAATTATCAGGAAACAAAGCTGCCTGTTCAAGAACCAATTCCAAATCGGCAGAGTTTAATAATCCTACATTGTAAAGATGTAAAATATAATTGCTGTTTTCTATTCCAAGCAAATCCTTTTCTTCATCGGAAAGCATTCTTATGTTATCAGAGTTATCCCTATTTTGTTTTTGTTTAACTCTGTTACTTAAAACCTTATCATGAACCAAACTGAAAGCAATACTGACAGTCTGCTTATCAAATTCTTTATTTTTAATCAACAATTTATTTACTTCATCAAGAGTAATATTATTGTTCAATCCTTCAAGAATCTTTGCTATTACCTCAACAATTTTAGCGGCCATATTTGAATGAACCCTTTCTAATTTCTTTGCTTAATATACTAACTAGCCTATCTTCTTCTCTTTTCATTTTCAACTTAGATTTTTTATCCTGATCATCGTAACCAATCAAATGTAAAATACCGTGAATAATAAGTCTTAGCACTTCATATGAAAAATGAACATCATATTTCTTTGAGTTTGAATACGCATCATCCAAAGAAATAAAAATTTCACCTTCTAAGATATCATTTTTACCTGAATAATTAAAGGTGATTATATCTGTTGAATAATCGTGCTTTAGATACGTTTTATTTAACTCATGAATTGCTTCAGAAGATATAAAGTTTATAGGTAGATTAGCAATTTCAAATTGAAGCTGTTTTTTAAGCAGTCCAATAATCTTATGAATTTCGGCCTTCGTAAGCTTAGACTTATGCTTTACTGTGACATAAAAGTTTTTAATCAAATCTATCTATTTTTAGTTTGAGGGATTAAAATCTTTCAATGATTCAATTGTAGTTTCAGTATAACCTAGATATCTATTTGCTGATTTTTCAAATTCAGCCATTTCTTCATCATTTAAATCACGAACAACTTTAGCTGGAACACCGGCAACAAGCTTCCCTGACGGCACTACAAAGTTTGGACGAACAACGGCACCAGCTGCTACCATAGACTTCTCCTCAACTACAGCACCATCAAGTACAATACTTCCAATACCCAACAGTGTTAAATCTCTTATTGTACAACCATGTAAAGTAACACTATGGCCAATAGTTACTTTACTACCGATAATTAAAGGATGGGTTTTATTAGTAACATGCAACATTGAGCAATCTTGTACATTGGTTAAATCACCGATTCGAATATAATTTACATCACCTCTAATCACAGTATTGTACCAAACACTGGAGTTTTTACCAATCACAACGTCACCAATAATTTTGCTGCCTGATGCTAAAAAAACTGTTTCATCTATTTTGGGAAGAAATCCTTTATATGGGAATATTTTCTGTTCTGTCATTTATCCTATTATTTTAATTCTGCAATATCCTCTGCAATATCAAAAACGCTAATTCCTTTATTAAAAGTTTTGTCAATTTTTAGAAGAACTGAATACCAACCTTCGTTTTTCCAAAACTCTCTAGCAATATAACCTTTTAAGCGAGTCAAAATATAATCTTTATCTTTGGTAAAATCTTCTTCATCAAATTCAATTTCCATTTTTTTGGTGAATTCTACAAATTCGTTTACTTCATTATCATTGAATTGAAAACTATTCAAAAATTTGGAAAGAGATGGATAATCATTTTCTATTTGAGATTTATTTTTATCTAAGTAAGTTCTGATAAACTCGTAATAAGCATTTTTTCTTCTCAAGTTAACTGAGTAATCTGTAATCAAATCGTTTTTCACTAAATAATCAGGAGTAATACCTCCACCACCGTAAACGGTTCTTCCGCCTTTAGTTTTGAATGTAGGTTTTGTACTGTCAACCTCAGCAGTGTGATCTAAGTTTAAACCATCTTCTTCCTGTTCACGATTATGTAATTCACTGTAATAATCTTTTGAATCATCATATTCACGCTGAATAGCTCTACCTGATGGGGTGAAGTATTTCGCAATTGTAATTCTTACAGCAGAATTATCAGATAACTTAAACGGCCTTTGAACAAGCCCTTTACCGAAAGTAGTTTCACCAACTACAATTCCTCTATCCCAATCCTGTACTGCCCCTGAAACAATCTCACTTGCGGAAGCACTTCCTCTATTTACTAAAACTATTAGTGGAATTTTTTCAAATGGATAATTTCTTTCAGCTAAATATTCTTCATCAAATCTATTGTATCTTCCTTTGGTGTAAACAATCATTTTATTACCGTCAATAAATAAGTCGGAAATCT
>JANQIV010000118.1 GCA_028282005.1 Melioribacteraceae bacterium
TTACAGCATGTTCAAATGTAACCGGGATAGAAACAAATTATCACAGGTTAGCTAAAATAATGCATAAGTATGGCGGCCTTTGTTTTGTTGACTTTGCTGCTTCCGCTCCTTACGCAAACATAAACATGCATCCAGATGATCCCGAAGAAAAGCTTGACGCAATTTTCTTTTCTCCACATAAATTTCTTGGCGGACCTGGTACATCTGGCGTTTTAATTTTTGATTCGAAACTTTATAAAATAAGCGTACCGGATCATCCCGGTGGCGGGACTGTTGATTGGACAAATCCTTGGGGTGAACATAAATTTGTAAGCAGCATTGAAGCCAGAGAAGATGGCGGTACACCTGGATTTCTACAAGCAATTAAAACTGCATTAAGTATTAAACTAAAAGAAGAAATGGGTGTTGAGAACATTCTCGCTAGAGAAGAAGAATTATTGGAAATAACTTTTAAAGAATTTGAAAAAATACCGGAAATTCATTTGCTCGCAAATGAATCGAGGGAAAGACTTGGTATTATTTCTTTTTATACTGAAGATATTCATTATAACTTGCTTGTAAAATTACTCAATGATAAATATGGAATTCAAGTAAGAGGCGGCTGTTCTTGCGCCGGTACTTACGGACACTATTTGTTGCACGTTGATCCTACCCGCTCAAAAAGAATTACTAATAAAATTAATGACGGTGATCTCTCTGAAAAGCCCGGCTGGGTTAGGTTTTCACTACACCCAACCATGACAAACGATGAATTGTATTACTGCTTAAATGCATTCAAAGAAGTAATTGAACATTCCAAAGAATGGCAGAATGATTATGATTATTCTAACAAAACTAATGAATATACTCATAAAGAATCTGTTGCAAAACTTGTGGAACAAAATTGGTTCGAATTAGCGTAATAATAATTTGATAATAAAAAAGTAGCTTGACATAATAAAATATTTTTGCTTAAATTTGGCGCAATGAAAATAGAAAACAATACATATCATTTTAATTTTTTCTGGTGGTGGCACAACAATACTACTCTGCATGCAGTGAACTAGGATGATATGAAATAATAGAAATTGAAAACCCTTCTTAGTGAACACTGAGAAGGGTTTTTTAGTTTATGGGAGTCAAATGGACTTTGAAAAATTTAAATTATTGTCAAAAGATTATAACATAATTCCAATTAGCAAAACTATTACTGCTGACTTACTTACACCGGTTTTAGCTTATTTGAGAATCAGAGATGAAAATTCATTTTGCTTTTTGCTTGAATCTGTAGAAGGCATTGGGAATCTTGCTCGCTATTCCTTTATCGGAAAAAACCCGTACAAAACTATTTACAATTACGGCGAAGAACTAACTATTCAAAATAATGGTGAAACAAATATCACAAAAAATATTTTTGAGTATTTGAAGGAAGACATTAAAAACTATAAAGTAGCGCCAGTAGATGGAATGCCAAATTTTGCCGGCGGTTTAGTTGGATACATCGGATTTGAAAACGTAACCTTAGTTGAAAAAGTTATTCAATTTGATAATGAAAAAGAAATCGACATACCCGATTCGATCCTAGGTTACTTCGAAATCATTATGGCTTTTGATCATTACAAACATCAAATAAATATAATTTGTAATACTCAAATAATCGAAGGGAAAAATCTTGAAGAGATTTATAATTCTGCCATAAAAAAAATCACTAATGTTATTGAAGAAGTTAAACAGCCTTCAAAATTAGATAAAGAATTTACCATCGAAAATTTTTCTGATCACCCTGAAGAACAAGATTTTTATAAAGAAGTTGAAGCTGCAAAGAAAAATATTTTTGAAGGTGATGTTTTCCAGTTGGTCTTATCAAAAAGATTTCATGCAAAATACGCTGGTGATTTAATCAATGTTTATAGGGCTTTGCGTATTATCAATCCTTCCCCTCATATGTACTTCATGGAATTTGGAAATGGCTTTTCAATAATCGGGACTTCACCGGAAGATTTAGTTACTGTTTGTAACAGGCGAGCGACTATCCTTCCGATTGCAGGAACCCGAAGACGCGGAAGAACCGATGAAGAAGACCTCGCAATGGAAGAAGAACTTTTGAATGATCCCAAAGAACTTGCAGAGCATGTTATGCTCGTCGACTTAGCAAGAAATGATTTGGGAAGAGTAGCAAAAGTAGATACCGTAAAAGTAATCAAAGACAAAATCATAAATCGTTTTTCTCATGTGATGCATATTGTATCTGAAGTTGAAGGTGAACTAGAAGAAGATAAAGATTGCATTGATGCATTCAAAGTAGCATTCCCCGCCGGAACTTTAACTGGAGCCCCAAAAATAAGGGCCATCCAATTGATAAACGATTATGAAAATGTTAAAAGAAGTTTTTACGGCGGAGCTGTTGGCTACATAGATTTTAACGGCAACCTTGATATGTGTATAGCCATTCGCTCAATGTTTGCAAAAGAAAATAGGGTTTACTGGCAAGCCGGTGCAGGCATTGTAGCAGATAGTAAGCCAGAATTAGAATTAAAAGAAATCCATAATAAATCAGCCGTACTTGTAAGTGCGTTAAAATATGCGGAGAAAATAAATGAAAATATTGCTGATTGATAATTACGATTCATTCACGTATAACTTATTTCAGCTTGTAAGTAGATTTGAAAGAAATGTTATTGTTAAAAGAAATGATGAAATTACTATCGACGAAATAAGCGATATGAAGCCTGATAAAATAATGATATCACCCGGACCAGGTAGGCCGGGAGATTCAAACATAAGCTTAGCATCTATAAACGAATTTGGGAGCAGCATTCCGATACTTGGAGTTTGCCTCGGGCATCAGGCCATTGGCATTTCATTTGGAGCTAAAATAACATATGCACCCTCTATAATGCACGGTAAAACTTCTCAAATTATTCATGATGGAAAAAATATTTATCAAAATGTTGAACAAAATTTTGAAGCCGGCAGATATCATTCATTAGTTATCGATAAAGATACTGTGCAAAGCGATTTGGAGATTACTGCAGAAACTAATGACAAAGTTGTAATGGGCATTAGACACAAAACAAACCCGATTGAGGGAATCCAATTTCACCCTGAATCAGTATTAACTCCACTTGGCGAAAAACTAATTAATAACTGGTTAAAACAATGATAAAAAGTACTATTGAAAAATTAATTGCGAAAGAAAATCTATCACTAGAAGAATCATATTCGTTGATGAAAAAATTCATGAATGGTGAAGCAAATAACTCGCAGATTTCTGCTATTCTTACAGCATTAAAATCGAAAGGCGAAGTAAAAGAAGAGCTTGCAGGTTTCATTAAAGCAATGCGAGAAAAGTCAATAAAAGTTAAAGCAGAAAATCCCAATACAATTGATGTTTGCGGAACTGGCGGTGACGGCTCAGGTACATTCAATATTTCAACCGCTGCAGCCATAGTTGTTGCTGGTGCCGGTATTCCGGTTGCTAAACACGGGAACAAATCAATCTCCAGCAAGAGTGGCAGTGCAGATGTTTTAGTTGATTTGGGAATCAACATAAACTTATCTTCAGAAAAGACAGAAGAAGCATTAAACAAAATTGGAATTAGTTTTTTATTCGCACCGATTTATCATCCGGCAATGAAAAATGTTGGCCCGGTTAGAAAAGAATTGGGAATCAGGACAGTATTTAATTTTTTAGGACCACTTACTAATCCGGCAAATACAAAACGTCAAGCAATCGGGACACTTAATAATGCGGTTTCAAAATTGATGGCTGAATCAGTTCAGTATCTTGATATGCAAAAAGTTTGTTTTGTTTGTTCTGAAGATAAATATGATGAAGTAACATTAACCGGTGATACAAATGTAATTGAATACACTTCAGGAGGTTATTCTACCTATTCAATTAGTGGTGAATCGTTTGATTATCCTTCAACAAAAATTACGGAATTACAAGGTGGCACTAGCACAGCTAATGCAGAAATCATTAATAACATTTTGTCAAGCAAAGAAAACAACTCTGCGGTAAATGTTGTTGCAGCAAATGCAGCTATGGGATTATATGTAGCCGGTCTTTCAAGTAACTTAAATGAATGTAAAGCTGCTGCTGAAGAATCAATTTTTTCCGGTAAAGCGAAATCTATCTTAAATCAATTGAGAGATTTTGGAGTAAAAAATAAGTGAACATTTTAGATAAGATAGTTGAACACAAGAAAGAAGAAGTTGCAACTCTAAAATTGAAATACAAATTAAGTAGCTTTTACGAAGCAGAATACTATGAAGTTGATTGTGTAAACATTATTGAAAAAGTTGAATCAAGTAAATCTATTTCAATAATCTCGGAAATTAAAAAGGCAAGTCCTTCAAAAGGAATTATCAAAGAAGATTTTGATCATTTAAATATTGCAAAAGATTATTTGGGAAATGGTGCTGACGCTATTTCTATTTTAACCGACAAAGACTTTTTTAAAGGGGATATTTCGTACTTAACTGATGTAAAAAAAATATCAACCATTCCCCTTCTAAGAAAAGATTTTATAATTGATGATTTTCAGATTCACCAAGCAAAAGCAATCGGGGCCGATTTTATTTTATTGATTTGTGAAATTCTCGACAAGTATCAAATTAAAGATTTTACTGAGATAGCCAAAGAAATTGGAATGGAAATTTTGCTCGAACTGCACTCAATTAGACAATTAGATAAAATTGATTTTGATATTAATAAATTAATTGGTGTCAATAATAGAAACTTGGAAGATTTCTCTGTTGATTTAAAAACAACTGAACTAGTCGCAAAAGAAATCCCGAAAAATAGTTTGCTTGTTTCTGAAAGCGGCATTCATAAAAAAGAAGATTTAGAATATCTGAAATCATTAGATGTTGATACGATACTTGTCGGCGAACATTTGATGAAATCAGAAAATATCGGCAAAGCGTTGGCAGAATTAAAGGAATGGTGTAAAGTTGAAAGTTAAAATTTGCGGAATAACTAATTACGAAGATGCAAAAGTATGTATTGATAATGATGTTGATGCACTTGGTTTTGTCTTTTTTAATAAAAGTAAAAGATATGTTGATCATGACACCGTAAGTAAAATCATTTCAAAACTACCGGGTGACCTTTTGAAAGTTGGTGTATTTGTAAACGAAGGTATTGAAGTTATTACAAACATTATTTCAAGCACAAAGATCAATTGTATTCAACTGCACGGAAGCGAAAGCAATGATTTTATTAACTCATTAAATATCCCGGTAATAAAAAGTTTTAGAGTAAATAAAGAATTCGATTTTGATCAATTGCATAATTACAAAAATCATAAAATCCTGCTGGACACATACTCGAATGATGATTACGGCGGAACCGGAAAAGTTTTTAACTGGGAAATAATACCGAAAGAAATAAGTGACAAAATAATTTTAGCCGGCGGAATATCAATTGATAATGTTGAAAAAGTAAAAAAAGAAGTTAATCCTTTCATGGTTGATCTCTCATCGTCACTTGAAATATCACCAGGCAAAAAAGATCAGAAGAAAATTAAAGAGTTTTTAAACAAAGTATATGAGTTGAATAATGCTAATATTAATGAGTCTTAACACTCCCCGCAAAGATATTGATGCTGTAAAAAATAAAATTGTTTCGCTTAACTGTACTCCGCATGAAATACCGGGTAAATCAAAACTTGCAATAGGAATAACCGGTCCGACTGATCAACTTAAAAAAGAAGATTTCATTATGCTTACTTCAGTTGAAGAAGTTGTTCGCGTAACAAAAAAATATAAACTTGTAAGCAGAATGATGCAAAGCGACGATACGATAATAAATTTTGATGGCTTTAAATTTGGCGGAGAAAGTTTACAAATAATTGCTGGTCCGTGCAGTGTTGAAAGCAAAGACCAAATTTTTGAAATAGCCGGCAGTCTAAAAGAATCTGGAATAAAGTTCATGAGGGCCGGCGCATTCAAACCTCGTTCAAGTCCATACGCATTTCAGGGATTGAAAGAAAAAGGTTTGGAATATCTGCAGGAAGTAAAAAAAGAGTTCGGGATGGTGATCGTAACAGAATTATTAAACTTCGTTTCTTTACCGGCAATACTTGAAACTGCAGATATTATTCAAATTGGTGCACGTAACATGCAAAACTACGCACTATTGGAAGAAGTGGGTAAACATAACAAACCTATTTTGTTGAAACGCGGAATGGCTGCAACTGTTGAAGAATTGTTATTGAGTGCAGAATACATTTTTTCCAGTGGGAACAAAAATGTGATACTTTGCGAAAGAGGTATAAGAACATTTGAAACTTCAACACGAAATACTCTCGACTTAAATGCTGTGCCGGTTATAAAGAAACACTCTCACTTACCTATTATAGTTGATCCTTCTCACGGTATTGGTATTTGGGATAAGGTGCCGGCAATGAGTTTGGCTGCTGTTGCCGCCGGTGCTGACGGTTTAATTTTGGAAGTTCACAATCGTCCGGATGAAGCTTTGTCGGATGGCTTTCAATCAATAACACCGCAGGCATTGAAAGAGTTACTTGAAAAAATTAAGCAGATGGCTCCAATTGTAAATAAAAAATTGGTATTAAATGAAGACAAATAATTACACTTACCCTGATGCAAAAGGTAAATTCGGAGATTACGGAGGCAAGTTCGTCCCGGAAACTTTGATCTCATCTTTGACAGAACTTGAAGAAGTTTACGACAAATATAAAGATGACGAAGAGTTCAAAGATGAATTAATAAACTTACAATTCGAATATAATGGAAGGCCAACACCACTAACTTTTTCGAGCCGATTAACAGAGTTCTTCGGCAAAGCAAAAATATATTTAAAGCGGGAGGATTTGAATCACACTGGTGCCCATAAAATTAACAATACACTCGGGCAAATTTTACTTGCAAAAAAAATTGGTAAGAAAAGAATTATTGCTGAGACCGGTGCCGGACAGCACGGTGTTGCTACTGCAACAGTCTGCGCAAAGTTCGGGATGAAGTGCATCGTTTATATGGGTGCAAAGGATGTTGAGAGGCAATCACTAAATGTTTTTAGAATGAAAATGCTCGGGGCTGAAGTTATCCCGGTTGAGTCTGGCAGCAAAACTTTAAAGGACGCAACTAATGAAGCAATACGCGATTGGGTTACTAACGTTTACGACACACATTACATCATCGGCTCTGTTGTTGGCCCCCATCCCTACCCCATGATTGTAAGGGATTTCCAATCGATCATTGGGAAGGAAACAAAACAATATTTATATGCTATTGAAAATAGGCTTCCGGATTATCTGCTTGCTTGTGTTGGTGGCGGATCAAACGCGATTGGATTTTTCTATCCGTTTATTGAAGATGAGTCTGTAAAAATGATCGGCATTGAAGCTGCCGGTTACGGAGTTGACACAGATAAACATTGCGCTACTTTAACAAAAGGTGAAGACGGAATTTTTCACGGGATGAAAACAAAACTTCTGCAAAACAAATTCGGACAAGTGCAGGAAGTTCACTCAATATCAGCAGGGCTTGATTATCCCGGTGTTGGGCCTGAACACTCATATTTACATACAATTGATAGAGTACAATACGATTCAGTAACCGACAGCGAAGCTTTGGATGCTGCTTTAATGCTTTCAAAGCATGAGGGAATTATCCCGGCATTGGAAACCGCTCATGCTGTGGCATACTTAAACAAATTGATGCCGGGAACAGACAAAGATGAAATTGTCGTTGTCAATATTAGCGGCAGAGGTGACAAAGATATAAACACTTACTTCAAAGAATTGGAGATTTAATTGAGCGAATTAAGAAATTATATTGATGAAATTAATCAGCAGAATAAAAAGGTGCTTTCAATTTATTTGACTTCCGGTTTCCCAAATAAAGAAGGATTTGTTGATCTTGCATTAAGTGTCTTTGATAGCGGCGCTGATATAATTGAACTCGGCGTACCTTTCAGCGATCCCCTTGCGGATGGCAGTGTTATTCAGCAGTCATCCCATGCAGCTTTAGAAAATGGCGTTACGCTCGAAGATGTTTTTAATTATGCGAGCGAAATTAAAAAGCAGACTGATAAAAAACTTGTGTTGATGAGCTATTTAAACCCGGTTACAAATTACGGGATAGATAATTTTGTAAGCGCATTTAAAGAAAACAAACTCTCCGGATTAATTTTACCCGACTTACCGATTGACGAATATGGTGAAGATTTCAAAGAACAATTTGACGATTTGGGTATTACATTTTTAACAACCCCAACATCAAGCGATGAAAGAATAAAACAGATTGATGAATTGAGTACAGGTTTTGTTTACTGTGTCAGCGTTGCAGGCATTACTGGGACAAGAAATGAGTTTGGGAACGACATTCTTCCCTATCTCGAAAAAACTTATAAGCTGATAAATAAAAACAAAATGCTAATTGGCTTTGGGATCTCTAAACCAGAGCATATTGAACAATTCAAAAATATTTGCGATGGTTTTATTGTCGGTAGTGCTGTGATATACTTACTAAAAAGTGATCATTCAATTTTCGAATTGATAAGAAAATTGAGTTCAGCTTGTGATTAACTAGTTGACCATTAATAGATTGCAATATAAATAGAGTTACAACGAAACCTTCTTAAATGCATCGTTCAGTTTAT
>JANQIV010000018.1 GCA_028282005.1 Melioribacteraceae bacterium
AGGAAAGGTAGAAACCAGTATTTCCGCAAGACTGACGAAGGCTGGATAGAATGCGCTGTTTGGCGGATTTAAGAAAATTTTCTTGATGTAGTTGACGCAATTCACCGCGGCGATGCGTCAACTACAATTAAAATCTATTCGTCAATTGTTAACTCAACAAGCTTTGAAGTAACACCCGGAAGCACAGCGACTTTTCTAGATAACTCATCTTTTTGCTCTTGATCACCATGTAACTCAAGAATTAATAAACCTTCGTCAGTACAGTTATCCAATACACCATCGTGAATTCCTAATCTTGTTTTGATAATACATCCCCAGCCCGTTAATATTTGCTGAACTTTTACTGCTGCTTCTTTTCTTTTTCCAATCATAATAAGTAGAATAGTTTTTGTCATTTTTTGATCCCCATTTTTTATAAATATAAAAGAACACTTATGTCAAATTAATTAAATAAGATAACCATATCAAATAAAATTATACCTGAAATCATTTTTACACCGCTTTTAAATAAAACTTTTATTATTTTCACTAGGCTAAAAAATCTAATAAAATATCCTTCCAAAAAAATCGAAAAGGTGTAACAATATGAAAAAAAAATTAATAACTATTTTATCGGTGTTTTTATTTTTTACGCTGATATTTGTAACCTCATGTACTACCCAGAAAAAGGATGATTTCATAGCATTCGACGTTGAAGCCAATATTGATAACACTGTAAATCCGGCAGATAATTTCTTTAAATATGCTGTAGGTACTTGGATTAAAAATAATCCTATTCCTTCAGATAAAACTTCTTGGACAGCATTTATGGAGTTAAGAGAAAATACTCGCGAGCAAGTTAGAGAAGTAGTCCTAGCTGCCTCGGAAAATAAAGATGCTGCTGAGGGTTCCGTTGATCAGAAGATCGGCTTACTTTATAGTTTAGGCATGGATACTGAAAAAATTGAAAAAGAAGGTTATACGCCAATAGTTCCTGAATTAGAGAGAATCGACAAAATTTCAAATGAAGAAGATTTGATGAAAGAAATAGCTCACATGCAAATGTATACCGCAGCACCACTTTTCTTTTTCTATTCTGCAGTTGACGCAAAGAATAGTGAGCAAGTAATAGCAGGTATCTGGCAAGGCGGATTAGGATTGCCTGATAGAGATTATTATTTCAATGATGATGACCGTTCAAAAGATATCCGTGAAAAATATGTTGCGCACGTTGCAAACATGTTCAAGCTAATAGGCAGTGATGATGCTACTGCTGAGAAACAATCCAAATCAATTATGGATTTTGAAACAAAATTAGCGGATGCTCATAACACTACAGTTGAAAACAGAAACCCGGAAGGAACATATAACAAATTTACTACTGATGAACTTTACGAAAAAGCTCCCGGCTTTGAATGGAAAGTATATTTTGCCTCATTAGAAGCCGGCGACCCTGGAGTTGTTGATGTTGGTCAACCGAAGTACATTACTAAAGTTGGCACAATGGTTAAATCCGAATCATTGGATAATTGGAAAACTTATTTGAAGTGGAATGTAATTCGTGCAATGGCTGATTACTTGAGCTCAGATTTTGTTAACGAAGATTTTGAATTCAACAATAAGTTCTTAAACGGTCAAGAACAAATTGAAGATAGATATAAAAGAGTATTGAATATTGTTAGTGCTGCTTTAGGTGAAGCTGTCGGACAATTATACGTTGCAAAATTTTTCCCTCCTGAAGCGAAAACAAAAGCTGATCAAATTGTTGCTTCATTAAAAGTATCAATGGGAGAAAGTATTAGAAATAATGATTGGATGAGCGAGGATACTAAAACCGAAGCTCTTAAAAAATTAGATGCTTTTGGTGTTAAAATCGGTTACCCGGATAAATGGATTGACTATTCTTCACTTGAAATTAAAGATGATTCTTATGCAGCAAACATAATGCGCGCAAATTATTTCGGGCACAAAGAAACATTAGGTAAAATTAATCAGCCCGTGCGCGATTGGGAATGGGGAATGACACCACAAACAGTCAATGCATATTATTCGCCAACAAGAAATGAAATAGTATTCCCTGCCGGAATTTTGCAGCACCCGTTTTACGATTACAGAGCTGATGATGCTATCAACTATGGTGCAATGGGCTTAGTTATTGGCCATGAAATTACACACGGTTTTGATGATCAAGGCAGACAATACGATGCTGATGGAAATATAAGAGACTGG
>JANQIV010000037.1 GCA_028282005.1 Melioribacteraceae bacterium
AAATAAAAGACCATATTTTAGACTCGATTGGTGAGGGCGTATTTACTGTTGATAAAAATTTCAGAATAAATTTCTTCAATAAAGCAGCTGAGAAAATTACCGGATTCACAAGAGAAGAAGTTAACGGCCAATTCTGTAAGCATGTATTTAAATCTGAGCTTTGCTTTACCGACTGCCCAATTGCTCAAGTAATTCAAACAAACAGAAACATTTTTGATCACGACACCAATATTCACAACAACAAAGATGAAAAAGTCCCAATAAAATTAAATGCCTCAGTACTTTACAATAATGAAAACGAACCGACGGGCGGAATTATTTCTTTTAGGGATATTTCCGACTTAATAGAATTTAGGAAAAGATTAAATATAAGAAATGAGTTTCATGGTATAATCGGTCAAAGCAAACAGATGACTGAGATCTTCAGCTTAATTGAGGAGATTTCAAATTCAGACGCTCCTGTTTTTATCCACGGTGAATCCGGAACAGGAAAAGAGTTAATTGCTGATGCGATTGTAAAATCTAGTGACAGAAAAACAAAAGAATTTATAAAAGTAAATTGCTCCGTATTCCCGGATAATTTGCTAGCAAGCGAATTATTCGGTCATGTAAAAGGCGCTTTTACAGATGCTGTAAGCCACAGAGCAGGTAGATTCGAAATAGCAAATGATGGAACAATTTTTTTAGATGAAGTAGCAGAAATGCCTCCGCAAATGCAGTTAAAACTTCTTCGTGTTTTGCAGGAAGGTACATTTGAAAGAGTGGGGGAATCAACAACGAGAAATGTTGATGTGCGCGTAATTGCTGCAACAAATATGGAAATTGATAAGGCTTTGGCTACCGGCAAGTTTAGAGAGGATTTGTATTACAGATTAAACGTAATTCCAATTGAAGTTCCCCCATTACGTGACCGCAAAGAGGATATTTATCCTTTAGTGAAACATTTCCTTGATAAATTTTCTGTGAATTATAAGAAAGATATTTCGGAGGTAGATGAAAAAGTATTGGATGTATATAATAGTTATGATTGGCCGGGAAATGTACGGGAATTAGAAAACGTAATTGAATACGCATTTGTAAGAACTCAACAAAATCAAAAAATCGATGTTGCAAAACTTCCAGTGGCTTTAAGAAATTCAAAAAACATTTTCCCAGCTAATCTCCCTGAAAAAGTTGACAGCCAAGGTACAGAAAAACATAAACTTCTTGCACTTCTTGAAAAACATAAATGGAATAAAACCACTCTTGCAAAAGAGCTTGGAATTGGCAGAACAACACTTTGGAGAAAACTCAAAAAACACGGTTTAGTGGAATAATTTGTTTCATTTCCGAAACGAATTGTTTCAAAACTTCGTAACTAATTTTCTAATAACAAGTTACACACATTTTATTTAGTGTTCGAAACAAACCGTTTCAATTAAACATTGAATTTTGGATTCTTATATCGCTTTATTTTGGCAAAATTATTGATACAACGGTCCTGTTATGAGTGAAATGTTAGGCAATCAATACTTTTTGGCAAGAAAATTCTCTTTGGCGGAAGCTGAGTTAGCAGAATTTCTTGCTAAAAACGAAACCAATAAACCAGCAAGGAAAAAAATAATCATCTGTTTAACTCAAACAGGAAAAATTGAAAAAGCACTAAGTATATTTAATGGATTGATTGACGAAGATATCGAATTTATTATCAACACAGACCCAATCAAAGACGACTGCCCTTGCCCTGAATTAGTTACTAAACTTGAAAGCGAAAATAAAATTACATACAGCATCTCGGAATTGTATACAGTTCTCGGAATGCTTTGGCTTTACTGTGATATTAACGAATCAATTAAAAATTTCCAATTGGCAAAAATACATCTTCCTAAAAATTCTGACATTCAATTTGCACTCAATAAAATAAATTCTTATAAAAAAAATCAATTACAAAATATTAATCAGGAATGAGAAACTAATGAAAATTAGCAATGTACGGAATAATTCAACGGCGCTAGTCTTTCAAGGGGTGTTTATTTCTATCAATTGATTACACCCGAATTTGAACAAACAAGAAAACTTATTTTACTAAAATAAATTTATAAAGCTTCCTTCTCCTGGGGCATTCTGATTTCTTGGATTGCCCCTTTTTTATTTCTTTCTCGGACTTTCTACTCAAAAAATAACTTATCATTTTTGATATAAATTCAATAAATTTGAACAAGTTATTTATATTATTTTATGCTATAAAATAAGTAGTCGACTATGTTATCAACAATTCATTTTCTTAATATAATTCTTCCCTTTCTGTATTTATTTACTTTTGCTGCTTATCTACATGACTTTCTGCAAGAGAAAAATACTTTTGCAAATATTAAAAGAATAATCTTGTTTTTAACATTAACTCTAAATTGCTTTTATTTAATTTTCAGAACTATTGAATTTAACCACCCCCCGATTACGAATAAATACGAGATATTTGCGTTAGTAGCTTGTACAATTGCTTTTTCTTATTTTTTACTTGAACTACTTACAGACATTCGTGGGACAGGTGCTTTTATCATTTTCTTTTCCGTGATATTTCAAACTTTATCATCAGTATTTATTGAGGATTTAATCGAAGTACCTGAAATTTTAAAAAACAGATTATTAGGTATTCATGTTATTAGCGCAATGCTTGGCTACTCCGGCTTTATAATGTCTGCTGTTTATGGGATACTTTATTTGCAGATGTATCGTGCAATAAAGAAAAACAAATTTGGATTGTTCTTTAATAGGTTACCCAGTTTAGAGATTTTGGAGAAATTAAATTATTACTCATTAATAATAGGATTTGCTTTATTAACTGTTGCAATAACAATTGGTATAATTTGGCTGCCGGACGCTTTCCCGGATTTCAGCTATTCCGATCCGAAATTAATCACGACGGGAATTATTTGGTTAATTTACGGCTCCGGGTTAGTTTATAAAATTTTCTCTGATTGGTATGGTAAAAAGCTGATCATACTTTCATTAATTGGATTTGCAGCAGCAATGTTTTCACTAATTCTTTCAAATATTCTGCAGAACAGTTTTCATATTTTTAACTAAAGTTTGAAAGAAAAATAAATTATGAATTTAGTTGGCATTACAATAAATCATCACACAGCAAATGTTGAATTAAGGGAAGCACTCCACTTAAACCGTGACGAGATAATTGAATTTATTAAAACTGCAAAGAAATCAATCCTTAACGAAGGCTTTGTTTTATCAACTTGTAACAGAACTGAGATATTCGGATACCCAAAAGAAGGCAAGCTTGATTTTAACAACATTTCAGATGAGTTAATGAAATTTAAGCCTGTTGAAAACATTACAGCTAAACATTTTGAAAAATATTTTTCCTGCGGTGCTGTGAAACATATCTTTAAAGTGGCTTCCGGTATTGATTCACTTGTAATTGGTGATAGTCAAATACTCGGACAGATGAAAGAGTCTTTTGAAATTGCCGAAGATATGAATTTTGTTGGTTCGGTTATGAAAAGAGTTTTTGATACAGCTGTTAAAGTAGGAAAAAGATCAATTAAAGAAACAGAAATCGGTGAAGGTGCAGTAAGTGTAAGCTATGCTGCTGTGCAGGTAGTGGAAAAAATCTTCGCAGATATTACGACAAAAAATGCACTTGTAATTGGTGCAGGTGAAACCGGCGAATTAGCGGCAGTTCATTTGAGGGATAAAGGGATAAATTCTATTGCCGTTACAAACAGATCATTAGATAAAGCCGAAAGACTTGCTGAAAAAATACATGGAGAAGTGATTCCATTTAACCAGTTCACTGAACATTTGCATAAATTTGATATCGTTATTAGCGCAACGAGTTCTCCTGATTATTTGATCACCAAAAACGACATCAAAATAGACATGAAGAAAAGAAGGGGGGCGCCAATTTGCCTTATGGATATTGCAGTTCCCCGTGATATTGATCCTTCAGTAAAGGATATTGATTTCGTATTTTATAATGACATTGATTCGTTGAAAGTAATTGTTGATCAAAACATGAAAAAGCGTGAAGGTGAAATTCCGAAAGTACATGAAATAATTCTTGAAGAATTGATTGGATTTTTTGGATGGTACAATACACTTGAAGTAGTACCAACTATAAAAACACTTCGTTCATTCTTCGATGAAATTTCAAATGATGAGTTAGAGAAAATTAAACATAAAGTAACTGATGAAGATTTTGCAAAAGTTGAAGACATGACAAAAAGATTGGTTGGCAGACTCCTACACAACCCAACAATAAAATTAAGAGAATTAGCTGAAACCGGCACACATACGCAGGAAACAATAAACAACACTTTAGTGCTGAAAGAATTTTTCGGTTTGAATGGGAAAATTGACGAAGAACAATAGCGGAGATTTTTTTGAAAGAAAAACAAATTTTGGTTATCGGATCACGCGGAAGTAAACTTGCTTTATGGCAAGCTGAGCATGTAAAAAAAGAATTAGAGAAAAGGAATAAACAAATTAAAGTTGAGATAAAAATCATCAAAACAAAGGGTGATAAAATTGTAGATGTTGCTCTTTCAAAGATTGGTGATAAAGGTTTATTCACAAAAGAACTTGAGAATAAACTGTTGGACGGTAGTATCGATATCGCTGTTCACAGTTTAAAAGATTTACAAACAGAAATTCCAAGAGGATTAAAACTTGCTTGCGTTACTAAGCGACATGATGTTGAAGATGTTTTGATCGGACGCAAAAAAGGAATGACAATTGATAAACTGCCTGAAGGCGCAACAGTTGCTACAGGCTCGCTGAGAAGAAGAAGTCAGCTAAAACATCTAAGGCCGGACATTAAAGTTGTTGAACTTCGCGGCAATGTGCCCACACGAATTGAGAAATTCCAAAAATCAAAATGGGACGCAATTATTCTTGCGAGGGCAGGTGTTGAAAGATTAAAAATGAAGAAACATGTTTCTTCTATAATTGATAAAGACGAAATGCTGCCGGCAGTTGGGCAAGGGGCTTTGGGAATTGAAATAAAGGCAGACAATAAGTTTGCAGAAAAGGCTCTGCAAGTATTGCACGACGATAATACATTCTATGCAGTTACTGCTGAACGAGCATTATTAAAAGCTCTTGAAGGCGGCTGCCAGGTTCCAATAGGTGCTAATGCGGAAGTAAAAACTAACGGACTTTACCTGGATGCGATAGTAGGCTCTATAGATGGTTCGATTACTTTCCGCAAAAAAATTAGAGGCAGTAAGGCCAATGCAGAAAAACTCGGTAAAGAGCTTGCGAAAGATTTGAAGAAAGCCGGCGCAAATAAAATTCTAAAAGAAATTTATGAAGAGGCAAGAAAATAAGTGAAAAACTCTTTACAAAATAAAACCATTTTAGTTACAAAAGAGATGGAAGGTTCTTCTGAGTTTAATTCACTCCTTGAAAAAGAAGGTGCGGAAGTAATAAACTTTCAGACAATTAAAATTGTCCCTGTAAAAGATTATTCCTCGCTTGATGATACTTTAAGAAATTTCAGCGATTTCGACTATTTAATTCTTTCTTCAGTAAACGCGTGCAGATATTTTTACAATAGAATTAAGGCATTAAGTATTAGATTAGATTTTAGCAAAATAAAAGTAATAGCCACAGGAGAAAAGACTGCCTTACAATGTGAAGAACTGGATATTCCTGTTGATTTCATTCCTGAAAAATATAGCGCAAAAGGAGTAATCAGTTTGCTTTCAGAAAAAGAGATCAAGAATAAAAAAGTACTGATCCCAAATTCTGTTTTATCCCGTGACGAATTAAAAGAAGGACTCGAAAATTTAGGAGCCTTGGTTAGTTCAATTCAAAGTTATGATGTTGTACAGCCTGACCAAGAAGAACTAGATAATGAAATAAAAAAAATTAAAGGCTGCACCCCAGATGTTTTTGTGTTTACCAGTCCTTCAACATTTGATAATTTTCTAAAAATAATGGATGTTGAAGGTGAATATTTTAATCACAAAACATTGTGTGCCATTGGCCCGACTACTGCGATGGCAATTAAACAAAAAGGATTAAACGTAGATATCGTACCTAAGAAATTTACACTAACACAACTAGCTTATGAAATTATCAACAATTTTAATGATCAATCTACAGCAAGTTAAATTCGGAGAATAAATTTTATGTTAAAGAATGACCTATTTTTAAGAGCATGCAAAAGAGATTCAATTGAAAGAACACCAATTTGGATTATGAGACAGGCAGGAAGATATTTGCCTGAATATAGAGCAGTAAGAGAAAAGTCGGATTTCTTAACAATGTGCAGAACACCGGAATTAGCTACTGAAGTTACGCTTCAGCCGATCGACTTAATTGGCGTTGATGCTGCGATCATTTTTTCCGATATACTTGTAATTCCTGAAGCAATGGGAATGGAATTGGAAATGATTGAAAGCAAAGGCCCGGTTTTCCATCACCCGATTAGAAATGAAGATGATGCAAAACAATTAAAAAATATTGATGCGGTAAAAGATTTGAAATATGTTCTCGATGCTGTCAGCTTAACTAAAAAAGAACTTGATAACAGAGTACCTTTAATAGGTTTTGCGGGTTCACCCTGGACATTGCTTACTTACATGGTTGAAGGAAAAGGATCAAAGAATTTTTCAGAAATTAAAAAACTCATTTATAATAATCCTTCACTCGCTCATTCACTGCTTGATAAAATTGCAAACTCAGTAGCAGAATATTTATCTGCAAAAATTGAAGCCGGGGCAAATGCCGTACAAATTTTTGACACCTGGGGCGGAATACTTTCACAAAGGGATTACAAAGAATTTTCACTTGAGTACATCACAAAAATAGTTTCAAACATTAAAAGGAATGACGAACCCGTTATTGTATTTTCAAAAGGTGTTCACCACAGTATTCCTGAAATCGCAAATTGCGGATGTGATGTTATTGGTTTGGATTGGACGATGAATATTGGTGATGTACGCAAAATTGTTGGCGACAAAGTAGCACTGCAAGGGAACCTTGATCCGACAGTACTCTACGCAGAACCCGATTCAATAAGAACTAAAGCAAAAGAAGTATTTGATTCATATGGTAAAGGCAGCGGACATGTGTTTAATCTTGGACATGGAATTCTTCCTGACATTCCACCTGCACATGCAAAAGCACTTGTTGATTTTGTAAAAGAAGAAAGTAAAGCTTATCACTAAAATTTAATATCGTAAAGGTTTTACAATGGTTGAAATAAATTTAGACTTAATAAAAAAATATGACAAACCGGGGCCTAGGTATACGAGTTATCCCACTGCTCCGCAGTTTAATGAATCGTTTACGAACGAAAGTTTTTTAGACGAGATTATCAGAACCAATAATGAAGATAACTCACCGGACCTTTCGCTTTATTTTCATATCCCCTTTTGCGATACTCTTTGCTACTTCTGCGGCTGCAACATGATTATCTCTCGTAACAGAGAAAGAATTTATAAATACATTGATTACGTAAAAAATGAAATTGATCTGCTTAGAACTTATTTGAAACCCGACCGTAAAGTAGTGCAGGTACACTGGGGCGGTGGAACACCTACACACCTAAAGCCTGAAGAAATAATCGAATTAAAGTCATTCATAAATCAGAATTTTGAATACAAAGAGAATTCCGAACAAAGTTGTGAAATTGATCCGCGGGAATTAGCAAAAGCCCACCTTGAAGCCTTAAGAGAAGAAGGTTTCAACAGAATAAGTATGGGTGTACAGGACTTTAATGAAAAAGTTCAGAAAGCCGTTAACAGAATCCAGCCTGAAGATATGACTCGACAGGTTGTTGATTGGGTTAGAGAGTTAAAGTTTGACAGCATTAATCTAGATTTGATTTACGGGCTTCCCCATCAGACTGTTGAAGAGTTTGAAAAAACAGTAGATACAATCATTGATATTTCTCCTGACAGAATAGCGTTATTTAATTTTGCCTATGTGCCATGGATGAAAAAACATATGGCATTAATAAAAGAAGAAGATATCCCGGCAGCAGAAATAAAATTGGATATCTTAAAAATGTCGATTGAAAAATTGACCGGAGCAGGATACGAATTTATCGGTATGGATCATTTTGCAAAACCTGAAGACGAATTATCAATTGCTTTAAGAGAAAAAAAACTTTACAGAAACTTCCAAGGCTACAGTACTTATCCCGGCACAGACCTTTATGCAATGGGCATTACAAGTATTAGCCAGATCGGAAATACATACGCACAAAATTATAAAAACGAAAAAGAATATTTTGAATGCATCGATGATGGAAACTTCCCGGTTGAAAAAGGTTATCAATTATCTGAAGATGACATTTTGAGAAGAGAAGTAATAATGAAAGTAATGTGTGATTTTGAATTGAAGTACTCTAATTTTGAGGGCAAATTCAGAATCGATTTTAAAGATTATTTTTCATACGGATTAAACAACTTAAAAGCATTCACTGAAGACGATTTAATTGAGCTTAATGATGATGGATTAAAAGTCACAAATAAAGGTAGGCTTTTAATCAGAAACATCGCTATGAATTTTGACGGATATATTGAAAGGAAAGAAGATAAGGCAAAATACTCACGTACAGTCTAACAATAACAAGGAATAAATTTGTCGAAAACTGCTGTTGTAATTTTAAACCTTGGCGGGCCGGATTCCCTTGATGCCGTTCAGCCATTTCTTTACAATTTGTTTTCTGATCCGGATATTTTTAAGATCCCGGTAGGCCAAAAGTTTTTTGCCAAAATGATTTCAAAAAGAAGAGCACCGATTATTCAAACTGAATATGAAATGATCGGCGGCAAATCCCCAATAAATTATTGGACAGAATACCAAAGGAAAAATCTTGAAGTTGAGTTACGCAAAGAGACAGAAAACGTAGATGTTTTTACAGGAATGCGTTATTGGAAACCTTTAACAAAAGATGTCGCCAAAAATTTCAAGCACAAAGAATATGATAAAATAGTTTTACTTCCGATGTATCCACATTATTCGATTTCAACTACTGGTTCTTCTTTTAATGAGTGGGAAAAACATTACAAAGGTGATCCCTCAAAATTAATCTTTGTTAATGATTATTATAATCATGAGAAATACATTGAAGCTGTTAACAATAGAATTAGTGAGACTATTGAAAGGCTTCCAGATAAATTTAAAGAAAATCTTCAGTTAATTTTTAGCGCTCACGGTACTCCTGTAAGCTTAGTTAAAAATGGCGATCCTTATAGTAATCAAATAAAAAATAGTGTTGAAGCAGTTATGAAGCTTAGAAATTTTGATTACCCGCACCATCTTTGTTATCAAAGTAAAGTAGGTCCGGTTAAATGGCTGGAGCCTTCAACCGAAGATACGATTGAAAAACTGGCAAAAGAAAATAAAAAAAGTTTGCTTGTTGTTCCCATCAGCTTTGTATCAGATCATGTTGAAACGAGCTATGAACTTGACATTGAGTATCGAGATGTCGCAAAGAAATGCGAGATAATTAATTATATTGTTATGAAAGGCTTGAATGATTCCCATGCTTTTATTGAAGCATTAAAATCAATTACGTTAAGAGCTATTAAAAACCACAAAACAAATGAATAAATCCAATATAAAAATTATTGTTTTTGGCGCAGGCATTTCAGGTTTGTCAACAGCTTTTTGGCTAAACAAAAAGGGCTATAGTGTTACAGTATTAGAGTCCAAGCGAAGAGTAGGTGGAGCAATGGAAACTGAAAAAGCAAATGATTATTTGATTGACTACGGTTCCAACAGCGGACTTTTAACTACTCCATTAATTTCACAATTAGCAGAAGAAGTTGGACTCAAAGAAGAGTTGATTTTTGCTGATGAATCTGCGGAAAAAAGATATATATTAAAAAATAGCCAATTGCACGCACTCCCAACAGCACCTAAAGCATTTTTGAAAACTAAATTATTTTCCGGTAAAGCTAAATTAAGATTGCTAAAAGAACCTTTTATCAGCAGATCTGGCGATGGTTACTTTCAGAGCATTGCAGAATTTGTTGAAAGAAGGCTCGGTAAAGAATTTTTGGAATATGCGATTGATCCTTTCGTTTCGGGTGTATTTGCCGGCGATCCTTATAAATTAAGTGTCGGTTCCGCATTTCCAAAACTATACAGGCTAGAAGAAAAATACGGTGGAATATTTAAGGGTGTAATTTTTGGTGCACGGGAAAGAAAGAAAAGAAATGAAGAATCGAAACAATCTGCTAAAATGTTTTCTTTTAAAAACGGAATGCAGTCATTCCCTCAAGCTATTTATGAAAAATTAAAAGATAAAGTTAAACTTAATGCCATCGTTGAAGAAGTAACTAAAACAGAAACTGGTTACAATGTAGTTTATTCAGAGCAAGACGTAAGACAGGAAATTGAAGGCGATATAATTTTATCAACGGTGCCTTCGTACGAAGCTGCAAATATTTTTAATAAAATTGACCATAGCACTCAGAGCTCGTTTAATGAGATCTATTACCCTCCGGTGTTGAATCTATATCTTAGCTTTAAAAAAGAAAATATTGGCAAAGAACTAGATGGATTCGGATTTTTAATTCCTTCAAAAGAAAAAAGAACATTTTTAGGTGCAATCTGGAGTTCAACAATTTTCCCGGGAAGATGCGGTGATAACTATGCTTCATTTACTATTTTTATTGGCGGAGCACGTAATCCTCACTTATTTGAAATGGATAAAAATGATTTAATTAATAAAGTTGTATCCGAATTCAATCAGGTGATGAATGTAAAAGGTGAACCGGAATTTGTTAAAACAAAACTTTGGGAAAAAGCAATTCCGCAATACAACTTGGGTTACGTCACTCTCGAAAATAAATTCAAAGATTTTGAAAAGAATAATCCCGGAATATTTTTGAGCGGGAATTTCATTGGTGGAATTTCAGTCGGAGATTGTGTAAAAAATTCTGAAGTTAACTTAAACCGAATAAATAAATACATAGAAGAAAAATTTATTAATAAATTTTCTGTAAAGTAGTAAAATTATGGAGCTATGATGAACATTTCTAAAAGTGAACAATTGTTTGAAGAAGCAAAAAAGTTTATACCTGGTGGAGTAAATTCGCCTGTACGCGCATTTAAGTCTGTTGGCGGAAACCCTTTATTCATCAGCCGAGGAGAAGGATCAACGATGATCGACGCAGACGGAAACGAGTACATCGATTATATTGGTAGTTGGGGGCCACATTTATTCGGCCACAATCCCGAGTTTATCAAATCTGCTTTACTAGCCAGTATCGAACAAGGAACAAGCTTTGGTGCTCCGACAGAGATTGAAATTAAAATGGCTGAATTAATTACTGAGTTAATTCCTTCAGTTGAAATGATAAGAATGGTAAACAGTGGTACAGAAGCAACAATGAGTGCTGTTCGAGCTGCAAGAGGATATACAGAAAGAGAAAAATTTATAAAATTTGAAGGTTGCTACCACGGTCATGCGGATTACTTTTTAATTAAAGCTGGCTCGGGTGCTTTAACATTGGGTGTTCCTACAAGTCCTGGTGTTACAAAAGGAAATGCAGCAGACACTTTGCTCGCTGATTTTAACGATTTGAAATCAGTTAAAAATCTCGTGTATAAAAATAAAAACGAAGTAGCAGCAATAATTATTGAACCAATAGCCGGCAACATGGGTGTCATAAAATCTTCTGATGAATTTGCAAAAGGTTTACGTGAACTCTGCGATGAAGAAAATATAGTTCTAATATTTGATGAAGTTATGACAGGATTTAGAGTAGCAAAAGGCGGAGCGCAGGAAGTACTTGGAATTACTCCTGACTTATCAACCTTCGGAAAAATTATTGGCGGTGGTTTACCGGTCGGAGCATTTGGCGGCAAGAAAGGAATAATGGAAAAGATAGCTCCGAGCGGCCCAATTTATCAGGCCGGTACTTTAAGCGGCAACCCGCTTGCGATGGCTGCCGGGTATGCTGCATTAAAACACATTAAAGATAACCCCGGGCTGTTTAATGAACTTGAAGAGAAAGCTTTAAAGGTTGACAAAGGCTTTAAAGATAACTTAGAAAAGCTTGGCAAAAATTATGCGATGAACAGAGTCGGCTCGATGAGCTGTATGTTTTTTAATGAAAACCCGGTTAATAACTTTGCTGACGCAGTTGCTTCGGATACGGAATTATACGGCAAGTATTTTCATGAGATGCTGAAACGCGGAGTTTATTTAGCTCCTGCACAATTTGAAGCAATGTTTATTTCCACTGTTCACACAGATGAAGATTTAGACAAAACTATTAAAGCACACTACGAATCTTTAAAAGCAATTCTGTAAAAAAAGTTGGGCAGAATTTATTTCTGCCCGATTCACTTTTTCTATAAATTCTTTACATAAACTTCTCGCATCTTTAATTGTTCATCTGAAGCATCTTCAAGAATCTCAAAATTATGTTTTATTTTTCTAGGCGGATAAGTTATTTCAACTTCAAATTCTTGGTCACCTCGTTTGAAAGTAATTTTAGCTTTATCGCCTGCTTTATAAGTTGCTATCTCAGTAAAAATTGCTTGCACATTTTGAAGTGTAATTTCCTCTCCATTAAACTTAAAATAGACATCTCCAAGCTGAACACCGTAATCTTCATTTTCAACTTTTGTCACTACAAATTTGTTATCCTTAAAACCTACTCCAAGTTCAAATTGAACAGAGTTACTATCATAACCGGCTACTTCAACATAGTTAACACCAATGTTTTCATATAATTCTTCCAACGGTAATTTTTGCACATCTTTAATGTAATTATTTATGAAGTTTGCAATTTCAGGATAAGTTCTGTCCACAAATTCATCAAAGAACTTTTCCTCATCAATTGGCTTTTGGTGCCCGTAGTCTTCCACTAATTTATTCAGTACTTCACGAAGCCCCATCTCCCCATTTGATAATTCAAGTAATTTCAAATCAAGTAATGAAGCTACTACAGCACCTCTGCAATAAAAAATATAAAACTGGTCCTGAAGCTCAAATGAGTTAACAGATAAATCCCTTAAGCTTATTTCTTGATTAAAGTTATCTGCTTGTCTCAACTTTACTGTAATTTGAGTTAAATACTCCTCAAGGGAAATCAATCCATCACGTAACTGTAATGCATCAGATGCCCATTCAGTTACACCTTCATAAAGCCAAATATGCTGAGACAGATTTGGTTCAACATAATTAAAGTTAGAAACCAATTCACTGTGAATATGTAATGGTGTGATTATATGATAAAATTCATGTGCAACAACCGATCTCAAATTCTGAATTCTTTGCGGAGTCAACTCTCCTTCTTGCATAACGTAAATAGAACTGTAGTTATGTTCCCATGCACCGGCAGCTTGATCTTCAAAATGGAAAAGAAATGCATATCTGTCAACCGGAAGTCCGTCAGTAAATTTTTCAGCAGCATAAAGAATATCTTTTACCGATTCAAGTAAATCATTTGATTTTATTAATCCGGTTTTTGAATAAGTAAATACTGCTACTTCAGTACCGGAGATATCAACAGAGGCCTCAGTTAATTCACCCATTAAAATTGGAGAGTCAACAATGTGGTCATAATCATCAACATCGTAATATTCGTCTCCGTTAGTTTCAAGTGCAGTTCCTACAATCCAATTCGACGGATACATCAATTTCAATTCAATCGGATGTTTCTGCATTCCTTCGAAATAGCCAAACACACAATTGCCGTTTATCAAAATATGATCATTTTCTATTGATGATCCGGCCATTCTGTAAATTGGATCTTTTTCTACCGGAGGATCCCAAGTTTCAGAAATCAAGTATAAAACCCTCGCTACTTTTTCCGGCTCCGCAATTTTCCATCTATTTATTGATATTTGCTCAGTTTCAATTTCATCTTCATTTTCGTCAAATGCTTGAAACGATTTAACAAATCTGCCCAAATCCATTCTTTGATAAGCACCTGGAGCAGTTGCAGCAAAATTGAAAATGTTATTTTCTTTTGATAAGTTTTCCGGAATAACTTCAACGTAAAATAAGTCCTCTACTCGGTCATTTAAGTCTATATAAATTCTATGTTGAGAGAAAAGTTTGGAGCTAAATAATATAATAATACAAGCGCACATAATTATGCGAAATGATAAATTCATTAATTTCTCCTAATGATTTGTTTCAAGAATCGAAAAAAATTAGACGGGTAGTTTCAGAAGAAGTTTGATTAAATAGTATAAATTAGTCCCACTGAGCCCGTCGAAGTGTGTTTTAAAGTAAAAATGTTTCGACAAGCTCAACATGACTTAAAAGAATTTCAAATACTTAAAACTTGGATACAATGTTTTTGTTTTGATGGTTATATAAATCTTTACCCTCTGGCATAAACATGTAATCTATTCTCGGCTTGTAATACTCTGTAATTCTGTTTCTCACCATTTTTAGTGTACTGTTCAAGAATCTATTTTGTTCAGTGAATGCTTCGCCCAAAATTGCAAATGAAGCCGGCAGCCATCTTTCCGGGAATACATTTTCGTACTCACCGCCAGCTTTATATTTATTGATTTCATCCTCAAATATCTTGATTACAGCCCTCTGTCCTTCTTTTGATTTTATATCCAAGTTTTCAGACTTCAATTTTTCTAAAACTGCTTCTTTATTCGGTACTAATAAAGCAACTGTGTAGGAAGACTGATTATTGTAAAGCATCATTTGGTCAACATAGTTGGATCGGTCAACAATTGTTTCTTCAATTCCTTCCGGTGAATATTTTTCACCATCACTTGAAATAAGCAGACTTTTAAAGCGGCCAAGTACGTAAAGAAATCCATCACTATCCATATAACCAAGATCGCCTGTATAAAGCCAGCCGTCTTTCAAAGTTTCATTTGTAGCCGACTCATTTTCCCAGTAACCTTTCATCACATTTTCGCCGCGGCAAACAATCTCACCTTTTTCGCCGACAGGGACTTCAATGCCATCATCATTACAAATTTTCACTTCAAGATCATTAACAATATAACCTGAAGAGCCTAGTTTATGTTTTATCGGCATATTAGCTGAGATTATCGGTGCGGCTTCCGTTAAACCATAGCCTTGGTACATCGGCATTCCGATTGCGTAAAAGAAACGTTGTAGTTCAATATCAAGTAGTGCTCCACCGCCAATAAAAAATTCAAGATTACCACCAAAGCCTTTCCTAATCTTGCTGAACAGAATTTTATCATAAAGAGCAAGCAATGGCTTTTTCAGAATTTGCAAACCTTTGCCTTTATTGAATCCTTGTTTGTTGTAATCATAAGCAAGTTTGAGAGCGTTATTAAAAAGTTTCTCAACTTTAGGCCCTTTTGTTTTGATTCCCTTTTCAATATTCTTTCTGAAATTTTTTGCAAGTGCAGGCACACTTAATAAAAATGTTGGTTTTGTCTCTTTTATATTCTGTGGAATGTTTTTTAATGTGTCCATCAATGTTTTACCGATTTGCACAGATGCCATGCTTGCTCCATTGCTTAACAGCATGTAAATTCCAGCAGTGTGAGCAAATGAATGATCCCATGGTAAAATAAGCAATGAGGTATAATGCTCAGGCACCGGAAGCATCGATGACGCTTGCTCAACGTTAGCCGTGTAATTTCTGTGTGTCAGCATAATCCCCTTCGGATCAGCTGTTGTGCCTGATGTGTAACAAATATTAGCAATGTCATCTTGCTTTAATGATTGCCATCTATTTTCAAAGTCTCCCTTTTGGTTTGTTAAAAATTCTTCACCAAGTTTTGAAACATCATCAAACAAAATTTCGTCATCGCTTAAATCACCAAGGTTATCAAGAATAATCGTTTTTTCCAAATCCGGCAGATCATTTTTTATATTTCTAACTTTTTGTGCGTGCATCCCAGAAACAATTACAAACTTTGCACCTGAGTGCGTAAGCCTGAATTTAAGTTCTTCCGGTTCTTCTATTTTCACTGAAAGCGGAACGTTAATAGCCCCAGTATACAATGCACCAATTTCACTTATTACCCAAGAGTTTCTGCCTTCAGAGATTAGCGCAGTCCTTTCCCCATGCCTAATTCCAAGAGAGAGCAATCCGGCTGCAAACCTATAAACATCATTTTTAATGTCATTGTAGGTTGATCCAACATATTTATCAGTTTTCTTTTCCCACATCAAAATATTGGTTGAGAATTTTGCGACACTGTCTTCAAATAATTGGGGAATAGTTTTTTCTTTCATTTGAAGGATCTCCTGTTTGAAAAAGTTAGAAGTGATTTTTAAAAATACAAAAGATTACAAAATGAAGTAATAAAAAAGCTTTGCTCTGAATGCTTATAAAACTCCCATCCCCAAACCGATTGCCAGTAAAAATAACATTACCGCAACTGTGTATTGGATTGATTTGAATGTAACTTTGTCCAGAAGATATTTGCCGATTGATGTTCCGATAAAAGCAGCTAATGAACCAACAATTAATAAGCTTAGCAAACCGGATTCATCCAAAATATTAAAATCTGTTTTCATAAAAGTAATGCCGTAAATAGTAATTCTAGTTACATCTACAAGCAAAGAACATCCAACAAGTGTTCCTATAAACTCTTTTTTCTCCAAACCGGTTCTAATTAAAAAAGCTGTTCTAAGTGCACCTTGATGCCCGGATAATCCACCAAAAAATCCGGA
>JANQIV010000066.1 GCA_028282005.1 Melioribacteraceae bacterium
TTGTGCGACAAGTTTATTGCTCTTGAAACACCGTTGAGATCGCCTTTCATTAAAATTATTTCTGCAGTTTCAATTGCTACGTCTGTACCTGTTCCTATTGCAATTCCAACATCTGCTTGCGCCAGAGCGGGGGAGTCATTTATTCCGTCTCCAACCATGGCTACTTTACTTTCATTTTTTTGTAACTCTTTTATTTTTTCAGACTTCTGATTGGGCAGCACTTCTGCCATAAAATCAGTTATGCCTATTCTGTTGGCAATAGCAGAAGCAGTTTTCTGGTTGTCTCCAGTTAACATTATAACTTTGTTTTTCATTTGGTGAAGTTTGGCAATAGCTTCATGGGAAGAAGTTTTAATCGGATCTTCAATTGCAAAAATTCCCCTTAAAGATTTATCAATTCCAACCAAAATTACGGTTTTGCCTAATCTACTTAATTCATCAATTTTGTTTTTATGTTCACCTAATTCAATTTGGTTATCGATCAATAACTTTTCATTGCCAACGGAAAGTTCTTTGTTTTCAATTATCCCTTTTATTCCGCTTCCGGTAAAGCTTTTAAACTCATCTACTTTTCCTGGTAAAATATTTTTAGAATTCGCATATTCAAGAATAGCGTGCGCTATGGGATGTTCCGACTTATTCTCAAGTGATGAGGTGAGTTTTATCAGTTCAGATTCATCAAAATCAATCGGGATAAAATCTGTAACCTTTGGTTTCCCTTCGGTTATTGTGCCGGTTTTATCAAAAACAATTGTGTTAATTTTGTGCGCAAGTTCAAGACTCTCACTGTTTTTAATGAGTATCCCATTCTTAGCACCAAGCCCCGTTGAAACCATTATAGCAGTTGGGGTTGCCAGTCCTAATGCACAAGGGCACGCAATAATCAGTACAGCGACAAAATTGATCAAAGCAGAACTCAATGAATTTGTATTAAGATACCAGGCTACCAAAGTAATGATCGCTATTATGATTACTGTTGGTACAAAAACGGCAGAAACTTTATCTGCAAGTTTTTGAATTGGCGCTTTTGATCCTTGAGCTTCTTCAACTAATTTAATTATTTGCCCAAGTATTGATTCATCGCCAACAGTAGTGACTTCAAAATTGAATGAACCGGTTTTATTTATTGACCCTCCGATAACTTTAGAACCATCACTTTTTTCCACTGGAATACTTTCGCCGGTGATCATCGATTCATCAACTGTTGAGTTTCCGGTTATTAATTTTCCGTCTGCGGGTATTTTCTCTCCTGGACGTACTATTACCATCTGGCCTACGGCTAATTCTTCAATCGGAATTTTCTTCTCAACTCCGTTTTCAATTATGTTAACAGTTTTGGGTTTCAACTCAAGTAAACTTTTTATCGCTCCACTCGTTTTTCGTTTTGCTTTGTCTTCGAGCAATCTTCCCAATAAAATCAAAGTTATAATTACCGCTGCGGTTTCAAAATAGACATGTGGCGTTTGTCCGGATGAAGAAATAACAGCAGGGAATAAAGTACTCAAAACACTATACCCATAGGCAGCTCCGGAGCCTATGGCAATCAAGGTATTCATTTCTGCTGAGAATTTTTTTAGGTTTCCCCAGAATATTTTAAAGAATCTTTTGCCGGAAATAAAAACTACAGGAGTGGTCAGTAGAAATAAAATTTTGTTTGTGTAATCAAGGTTTATTTTCCAGATTTCTTTCAAGAATGAAAATTCATAAAGCATACTGATTACAAAAACGGGCAAAGTAAAAATAAGGGCTATAAGGAAATCGTTTCTTAATTCTTTGTAATCTTTTTCGGAATTATCGGTGTGTTCTTCTGTTTTATTCTCAGAATTATCTTTTTCTTCTAAAACTAGTTTGTATCCAAATTTATCAAGTTCGTTTGAAATACCCTTTAAATCAATATTTGATTCTTTCGCTTCAATTGTTACTTTTTCTGAAGCGTAATTGACATTTGCATTTTCAACTGCAGTTTGTTTTTTAACTACTTTTTCAACTCTTGCTGCACACGCTGCGCAGGTCATCCCTTTAACCGGGAGAATAATTTTATTCATAAATTAGTCAACCACTTCGAAGCCGGCTTCTTTTATTGCGGCAATAATTTCGTTTTCTTCAACTATTGTTTCTTCGTACGTAATTTTAGCTAGTCCAATTTCAACATCATAAGAATTTAGTTTTAAACCAGATAATTCGTTATTCACAGCTTTAACACAATGGTCACAAGACATTCCGGATATTTTGAATTGTTTCTCGGTCATTATTTTCCCTAATATTTTTGTTCAACGAAAATTATATAATACGAATATATTAAATGTTCCACTAAAAAAATCAATATTAAAGACGATAATGATATCGTAATGATTCAATGAAATCTGTTTCTAATAAAAATAATTTTTTTATTTTTATTATAGTTAGATTGGTAACATTAATTTAATATAAACTCAATGAGCTTCTTAAAAAATTTGTTCTCCAGCGGAGATGCAAAAAATCTATACTCCAGGGCAGCTGAGCTTTATAAAGAAAAGAAATTTTCTGAGGCGTACGATATTTATACCCAGATTTTAGACGCCACAAATGATATTAAAGCTTATTACAGCCGTGCCTTGTGCTCATATTATTCGGGTAATTATGACGATGCCCAAAGCGATCTAATCGAAGTGAAAAAAATCGATGCCAATTACTCGCCAAACATATTTTACTTTTTAAGTAGAATTGAATATGCAAATGATAATTATGATGAAGCACTTGAGCACGCAAATGCATTTATAAACCGCACGAATACAAAAGCTGAAGGTTTTTATATTCGGGGAAAAGTATACGAAGCATTGGGTATGCTTGATGAAGCTACAAAAGATTTTAATCAGACAATCGAATTAAAGCCGGATAAAGTAGATGCAATAATTATGCTTGGGATAATTAAGTATGATAAAGAAGATTTAAAGAAAGCTTTAATCGATTTTAATAAAGCTATCGAAATTAATCCCAACTCTTCAAATGCACATAATTACAGGGGTATGACTTTTTATAAACTCGGCAAATTTGATGATGCTCTAAAGGATATTAATAAAGCGATTGAATTGAGTCCGACCTATGCTGATGCACTTTACAACGCTGCTGTAATTTATAACAAAAAAGAGGAAATAGGAAAAGCTGTAGAATTACTTGAAAGGCTTTTTACATTCAATGATGATTTTGTTGATGCATATTTATTAATGGGAGAAATTAAAACAGAGGCTGATGACCCTGATGGAGCACTTGCTGTTTACAATAGACTGTTGGAGATTGATAAATCAAACAGCGAAGTACTTAAAAAGAGAGCAATATTAAAAAGAAAAATTTATGACTTTGACGGAGCCTTGGAAGACTTAAATAGTGCAAAAAGTTTTAATGAAAATGACCATGAGATTTTCTTTTTATTGGGGATGACTGAATTTGAAAGAAAAAGGTGCTGCGAGAGTATTGAGTATATAACCAAAGCATTAGAACTTAGTGACGGTAATCGTGAATATTTATATCAAAGAGGAATAGTTTATCTTCATTGCAAAGAATTTCAGAAAGCAAATTTTGATTTTACAAAAATAATTGATACCAACGAAAAAGCATACCGCTCTTATTATTACCGTGCAATTACAAAAGAAAAATTAGCTGACACACAGGGGGCAAATACAGACTACACAAAAGCACTTGGTGACCCTGAGTTTTTTGATGCATTTATTGCAAGAGGTAAATTAAAATATAAAAACGAAGATTTTAACGGTGCAGCTATTGATTTTGGAAAAGCAGTAAAACTAAAAACTGATAACGCTAGAGCATTCTTTTTGTTGGGAAGTGCTCGTCGTAAAGCAAACAAAAACAATGAGGCCCTTGAAGATCTTAATAGGTCTATTAAATTAAATCCAAATTACGCAGATGCTTATTGCATTCGTGGTTTTATAAATTTCTCAGTCAGAAAATATAGAGATGCACTTAATGATTGGGAAAATGCGGTAAAATTAGATAATAAATTTGGGCAAGTATTAAAAGAAAATATTGAGCAAACAAAAGCTAAACTTTAGCCCCCATTTGTTTTTTTATTTTTTTTGTCTGAATCTAGAGTGTACAAATTATCTCTCAAATCATCAGCATATTTATCTAAAATATTATCCCCAAGTGAATTGAGCTTTTCTTCTTTAGTCACCTTTGGTAAAGGCCTCCTAAATTCCTTTTGTGGTAAATTTGTAGGAGTAACTTTTGGTGAATTTAGTTCATTGAGAACTTCAATTCGTCTTAAAGGTTTATTCGGCTTTTCTTCTTTCTGCTGATCTTCTTTTCTATAATGTTTTTTTCTATGACTTTCTTTATGAACTTTTGTGGTCCTTTTTTTACTATGGCCGTGACTAATTTTGGTTTGATACTTTGTTGGCTTATCCCCTATAAATTTTTTAGCATGTTTTATTTCATCGTTATCATCGGACTTTTCATGTGGGACTTCATCTGATTTTTTAATTTTATAGGAAATAAAAGAGAATACAATGGTGACTACTGTTAGTACAGCGAATATTCCGAGACTATAATAAATAATTGGTAAAAGTTCCATGAGCCTTAAAATAATAAAAAAAAATAACGGCTACAATTCAGTAACCGTTATTAATTATCGAAAAAAAACTTCTTTTTTTAATTAGCCTTGGGCGTAATACCTGTATAAACTTGCTTCAGAATAATTTGAGTTTTGTATTGGTAACTTGATTGGTTCTTCGCTAGGTCGTGATAATCTTTTTACTACTTGAATTCTAGGTTTTGATACAACCGTATCGAAACCTCTTTCTCTCACTTGCATAGTAGTAGAGCGTTTAATTTTTGTATTGTAATTATTTGGCTCTTTATAATGATAATCAACTCTTTTCCGGGTCTGAGAGTTGTTCATTTGATGGCTTTTATTGTTATTAATATTGTAAATCGGGACATGTGCCAATTTTTGTTGCTGACCAAAGCTGTTTTGGTGAATTGATTCGTGTCCAACAAACTCTTCTTTCTTTCCGGACTTAAATTTATAAGAAATATAAGAGATTATTAGAATTGTGATAAATGTACCAAAAAATATTGCAAGACTAGTATAAATAATAGGTAGCAATGACATTTTCATTATCCCTTTTAGTTTTTTTCTTATTAAAAGCCAATTAATGTGCCAAGACGATTTTATGCTTTTTTTTAGGATTTTCTTCGGATTAATACGAATATTTTGAGAGGGGGTATCAGATTGAGACAATGGTGGTTTTTAGCTTTAGAACCGTAACCTTTTGTATTATAATACATTAGGTGAATATTTTATTTGATTTTTGAATAAATTTTGATATCTTTATCGGCTCTGTAAAATTTTTATAAAAAATAGTAGGTGTTAAAATGACCAAAGCTGATATTGTTGAGAAAGTTGCTGCGGGTACTGGTTTAACAAAACTTGAGACTGAAGCTATTATTGAAGGCTTTTTAAATACCGTTATTCAATCATTAAGAGATGGTAATGGTATTGAAATTAGAGGCTTTGGCAGTTATAAAGTAAAAAAGAAAAATGCAAGATATGCACGAAATCCAAGAACAGGAGAGAAAGTTTTTGTAGATGAGCATTATGTGCCAGTTTTCAAATTTTCAAAAGATTTTAAATCTGCAGTAGACAGAGGAATGAAAGGACAGGAAAAATAAGTGAGTGCAGTAACAAACAAATATATAGTTTGCAAAAATTGTGGAGATCTAAACAATCCTGGCTTAGAGTTTTGTATGACTTGCGGTTCAAAACTTGACAGTAAAAATATCGTAGAAAAAACCAAAGAAATTTTAGAACAACCGAAAGTAGTTGAAAGTGAAAACGACCAAATTAATAAAGAAAATAAAAAAGGCAAAAAAGTAAAGCATGAACAGAAAAGTAAGAAATCCCAAAAAATATTAAGCACGGTAAAACTTACTTATTTTGTTTTTGTTCTACTAATCGTCTCTGGTTTGGTTTTAATATCTTCCGGAACATTTGACGAACCACAAGCAATTGCTTTTCATAATCATTCAACAAATCCAAATCAAAATGATCCACACGGTGGCGTAGATTTAAATAGCTTAACTAGAATAAGTGAATTAGAAAAACAAGTTACTGCAAATCCAAATGATTTTGATAAAACTCTGCAACTTGCTCATTTATTGAACGACTCAGGATTCAACCAAAGAGCAATAGAGTATTATGATAAATATTTAGCTCAGTTCCCAAATAATCCTGACGTATTAGTTGATCAGGGGGTTTGCTATTTCGAATTACAAGATTTTGATACAGCAATAAACAAAATGGAAGCAGCAATTAAAGTGAATCCAACTCACCAAATCGCTCATTTTAATTTGGGAATTGTGAATTACTCTGCAAATAACGTTGCAGTTGCAAAAGATTGGTGGCAAAAAGCGGTAAATCTTAACCCAACGAGCGACATAGCTAAGAAAGCACAAGAATTAATAAATAATAATTAGTTAGTTAATAAATGGAGGTGAAACATGCCTTGCGGTAGAAAACGTAAAAGACATAAAATGTCAACGCACAAGCGTAAAAAAAGACTCAGAAAAAATAGACATAAGAAAAAAGGTAAATAGTAGTTTTCTTATAAGCTTCTGATAGCAATATTCTAAATTAAAGTCACACGGAGTTGTTACGCTGAACTGTCACACTGAGCATGTCGAAGTGTTGCCAAAGCGTTTTGTCGAAGTGTGATTTTTTTTATCTAATTTGAGACCTTTAGCAAGGCATTTGGGCTCAGTTATAGGGCAATTCATTCGTAATGAATAGATCGCAAGTTCTAGTCTTATTATCACTCCAATAAAAAAGCCGCACCATGTGCGGCTGTGCGGCTACTAAGATTTACCCTTCATTTAACCCTTTCTTTTCACCAAAATTTAGATCGTAAATCTAACTATTATTTCCTGGATATAATTCATTATCGAATTATTATTGTGTTAAAAAAGATTTGCATCAAAAAGTTTCATTATGTGAAATGAATCACATCTTCATAATATAGTAATATAATACTAATGGTCTTTATTAATCTATTGCTTACATTGCTTTTGAAAATGTAAATCTTTTGTTTAGGGTGATATAGATGAATTTAAATGAAATAGTTGTTTCAGCATTGGTGCTTTTTGGCTCACTTGCAGGTTCGATATTTATAATTTCATATTTATCTTACAAATTCAAGTCCAAATCAGAATAAAATTCTTAGTTTTCTGGTAATATCTCTCCCACTTTCCAATTAGTTTAAATTTAATTTTAGCAATTAGTGTATAATTGTTTCACAACCCGTGTGCCTAAAATCAATTTTGTCCCTAAATCCTTCAAATAAAATTAGTTATAAAAATAAAATGGAAAAATTAACTTGACTTTTCCCAATTTATATTGTTATTTTGGGGAAAAGTGGGGAAGAGTGTTGAATCTTCCCAAATAAGGGAAAGAAAATGTTCATAGGTAGTTACACATATTCGATGGATGCAAAAGGGAGGGGAAGTATCCCTGCTAAGCTGCGGAAGTACGTCAGCTCCGAAGCTAACGACTCGTTCATCATGACCCGTGGAACTACAAAATGTGTCGATGTTTATCCGTT
>JANQIV010000096.1 GCA_028282005.1 Melioribacteraceae bacterium
ATACAAATTTCAAAGCCTGCGGATTCGGAGTCAAATCAACGTCTTGCACGATTAACATTTTATTCTCCTTTCAATATTTAATTTCAAAAACCAAGTAAAATGGCTTTAAGTTCAAAACAGATTAAATCTTCTTTTATCTTTATTCAAAATTACTATTAATTTTATCAAAAATCTCATCTATTGTCTAGTAATACAACGAACTCGCCTTTGAGTTTCTTTTCATTACAAATTCTTAAAATCTTCGCAACATTTCCACGAAAATATTTTTCGTCTTCCATTGTAATCTTGTAAGCTAAGACTATATGTTGATCATTACCAAAATGTTTTTGAATATCTTCGAGTAATCTTATCAATCTGTATGGTGTGTCCATTAAAACGAGTAAATCCTTCCTACGTTTTAAATTTAATAGTTCTTTTCTTCGCTCATCTTTTTTTGGCGAAAGCCATCCATAATAATAAAATTTTTCAATATCCAATCCGCTCATTATTAGTGCAGGCATTAATGAATTCACCCCAGGCACCGGAACGATATCAATTTTATAGGCAATACATTCTTCTACTAAAATATGGCCTGGGTCTGAAAACAAAGGGGTTCCGCAATCCGAGATTAGGGCAGCCTGTTTTCCGGATTGGAGCAAAGGAAAAATTTCTTCAACCGATTCTTTTTCATTGTGCTCATTGAGGGAAAATAATTCTTTTTCAATTTGATGTTTCGATAAAAATCGGCGGGCTTGTTTAAACTCTTCGCAGATTATAAAATCAACCGACCGGAGAACTTTCAATGCTCGTAAAGTTATGTCCTCACTGTTACCGATCGGTGTAGATACTAAATATAATTTTCCATTCATTTATGTGAAAAGATTTCTGAAAGCTTATCTTTCAGTTCGTCTAAACCGACGATAAATCTTTCTCCACTTCTTCTTAATTTTATTTCAACTTTATTTTCTTTTAAGTTTCTTTCACCGGCAATAACTTGTACCGGCATTCCCAAAAGATCTGCGTCGTTAAATTTAATTCCTGCAGTAGCATCAATTCTGTCATCGAAAAGAACATCATAACCGTAGCTCTGAAGAGTTTCGTAAATCTCTTCGCACTTGCTGCTTAGTTCTTCTTTCTTAAGATTCAATCCAGCCAAGTGAATATGGTATGGTGCTAAATGTGTCCCCCAGATAATTCCGTTTTCATCGTGGTTTTGTTCAATGTAGCAAGCAAGTATTCTTTCGATACCGATTCCGTAACTTCCCATTATTATTGGCTTTTCTTCACCATCTTCGTCAGTAAAGTTTACTCCAAGTGCTTCCGAATATTTTGTGCCGAGTTTAAAGATATGGCCGAGCTCAATAGCTTTGAATACTTCGAGTACACCTTTACCGTCAAATGTTTTTTCTCCGGATTTCACAAACCGCAGGTCAAAATATTCAAGTCCAGAAACATCTCTTTCTAAATCAATTCCGCCAATGTGGTAATCGTTTTTGTTTGCACCGCTGTACAAATTTTTGCCGCCTTTCAATCTGAGGTCTGCAATAATTTTGGGTTTAAATCCGATTGGGCCTATTGAACCAGCATCCGCACCTGAGATTTCTTTTAATTCTTCTTCATGTGCCGGACGAACTGCTCCGCCCAAAGCTTTTACTAACTTCTCTTCATTCACTTCTTCGTTACCTAGCATTAAAACTAATATCGGTGTTTCTTCATTATGAATATAAATTCTCGACTTAGCAGTTTCTGTTTCATCAATTTTCAAAAACTCACATAACTCATCAATCGATTTTACATCCGGTGTATGGATATCATAAACTTCTTTTTCTTCTTCATTCCATTTTATTGATTCCGGAATTGACTGCGCTACTTCAACGTTTGCGGCATATCCAGTTTCTTCGCAATATGCAATGTTATCTTCACCAGCATCTGATTGCACCATAAATTCTTCGGACTTGCTTCCACCCATTGCCCCACTTGCTGCACCAACTACAAAGTATTTTATACTACAACGGTCAAAAATTTTCCTGTAAGCACTATCATGTTTTGCGTAACCTACATCCAAGCCTTCAGGTGTCGCATCAAGTGTGTATGCATCTTTCATTAAAAATTGTCTGCCGCGAATTACGCCACTTCTGGGCCTTGGTTCATTTCTAAATTTAGTTTGAATTTGGTACCAGATCTGCGGCAAATCTTTATACGATTTCACAACACCTTTTGCATGATACGCAACTATCTCTTCGTGTGTCGGTGCTAAAACATATTCTCTGTTTTTTACGTGAAATAAAATATCACCAAATGCTTCAACTCTTCCTGTTTGTTCCCAAATCTCTTTCGGATTAAGTCCGGGGAAGTGAAATTCTTGTCCGCCTATAGCGTTCATTTCTTCGCGAACAATTTCAACAACCTTTTGCAAAACTTTATAACCAAGGGGAAGAAACGAATAAATACCGGCGGAAAGTTGACGTACCATCCCGGTTCTAATCATTAAAATGTGACTGGTAATTACTGCATCAGCAGGTACTTCTTTTAGAGTAGGAACAAAATTCTTTGATAATCTCATAACACGCTTCAGTTAGTTTAATGAAATGCAAAAATAAGAAATGAGTCTGCTAAATAAAAATCATTTCTATTTAAATAATTCTTGAGTATTGGGATATTGATTTCAATTCTTAATTACATTCATTATTATTGCAGCAATGAAATCATTACTTTTTTCCTTTCTATAAAACTACTGGTGATGAAATGGATGAATCTCGAAAAATTTCTAATGACATGCCTTATGAAGAATTTAAAAAAAACGGTTATGAACTTATCGATTGGATTGCTGATTATTTGAAAAATATTGAATCCGAACCTGTTTTAACATCTGTAAATCCTGGAGAGATAAAAGATAAGCTTAATAAACAACCACCTCAAAAAGGTGAGGATTTATCAAAAGTTTATAAAGATGTTGACAGTATTATCATGCCGGGTATGACCCATTGGAACCATCCAAACTTTAATGCTTATTTTAATTCAAGCGGAAGCAGTCCGGGAATTTTGGCAGAATTGCTGAGCGCTGCATTCAATATCAATGGAATGCTTTGGAAATCATGCCCATCAGCAACTGAACTTGAAGAGGTAACATTAAATTGGTTAAAGCAGATGCTTGGCTTACCTGAAAATTTTTTCGGAATAATTTACGATGGCGGATCGAGCTCTACTTTGCAAGCTATGGCTGCTGCAAGAGAAAACATTGACGGCGCTGAAATAAGAATCAAAGGGGCAACCGGGAGATCAGATTTAAATAAATTACGAATTTACACTTCTGAACATGGCCACTCCTCAATTGATAAAGCTGCAATAATTCTAGGAGTTGGCATTGAAGGAATCAGAAAAATTGAAGTAAATGAAAACTTTGAAATGATTCCTAAAAAGTTGGAAGAAGCAATTGAAGAGGATGCAAAAAACGGATGGCTGCCATTTTTTGTAACAGCTACAGTAGGAACAACATCCACCACAGCAATTGATCCGATTAGACAGATTGCAGAAATTTGCAATAATTATAAAATTTGGTTGCATGTTGACGGAGCACACGGTGGTACAGCAGCTATTCTTCCGGAACAAAAAAAAATTATTGACGGGATTGAATTAGCTGATTCTTTTGTAGTAAATCCCCATAAATGGATGTTCTGTCCAATCGATTTGAGCGCGTTTTATACCAAACATCCTGAAACATTAAAGAGAGCTTTTAGCCATGTTGCCGAATATCTTAAAACTGAACAAGATAATTCAGCTATTAATTATATGGATTACGGTATCCAGCTAGGGAGAAGATTTCGGTCATTAAAACTCTGGTTTGTAATTAGATATTTTGGTGTTGAAAAACTTCAGCAAATAATCCGTGAGCATTTAAGATTAGGAAAGCTTTTTGAAAGCTATATCGATGAATCCGAATACTTCGAAAAACTTGCTCCTACTCCTTTAAGTACTGTTTGTTTTAGAGCTGTTCGCCAAAATTATGATGAAGATCAATTGAATGAATTCAATGAAAAACTAATGAATGAGATAAATAGTACAGGTAAGTTATATATTTCTCACACGAAAATAGATGATAAATTTACAATCCGCTACGTAGTTTCAAGTTTGCGAACAGAAGTAGGGCATGTTCTAAAAGCTTGGGAATTAATTCAAAAAAAATATTTAGAACTAATTTAATGAGGATGTTTTGATTGAAATTTATGACTTCGCGCTTTTAGTTTTTACTTCACTTTTTACAATGCTTAATCCTTTGGGGGTTATTCCTGTTTATAATTCTTTAACTAATAACTTACCTCACAAAGAAACAAAGTTAGTTGCATATAAAGCAGTATTTACAGCAACAGCAACCTTGATTTCTTTTGCATTATTCGGGAATCTAATTTTTGAATTCTTTGGTATTTCTATTCATAGTTTAAGAATAGTTGGCGGTGTTATTTTATTCATGGTCGGATATGATTTGCTTCAGGCAAGAAAACAAAGGACAAAAGAATCATCGGAAGAAGTAGCAGACTACGCACATGATATAGCCATAACTCCTTTAGGCATACCTATAATTTGTGGCCCTGGTGCAATGACAGTTGTAATAGTTCTTTACAATGACGCTGCTGATGTATCACAAAAGATTGTACTCTTTGGAGGCATACTAATAATTATGCTTACGATATTGATTTCCCTACTTTTCGGAAGAAGAATAATCCAAGCCCTCGGAGAAAACGGTAATAAAGTAATTATGAGAATTATGGGATTAATCGTTATGGTTATTTCCGTTGAATTCTTCTTTGCAGGTTTAAAACCAATTCTTAGAGATATATTGAAAGTAGGGCAGTAAGCCCTATCTTTCAAAAACTTTTCCTAATCTAAAACAGTTACATCCTGAGCAACTGGACCTTTTTCTCCTTGACCCATTTCAAATTCAACTTTCTGGCCTTCTTCTAACGAACGATAGCCATCACCTTGAATAGATGAATAATGCACGAATACATCTTTGTCGCCTTCTACTTGAATGAAACCAAAACCTTTGGTTGAGTTG
>JANQIV010000110.1 GCA_028282005.1 Melioribacteraceae bacterium
CTAAGAATTGATCCCCTTCAACAACTGTATGCACATCACCAGTATACAAATTTTTCACATAGCCAGTTAAACCAAGTTTTTCAGCATTAGTTAAAACAAACCACCTAAAACCAACTCCCTGTACTAAACCTGAAACTATTATTTCAGCCCTAACTTTATTTTGTTCCATTTTTATTTAAAAGGAAGTCTAAAATTTCCGAAGTTATCAATCCGCCAAAAATTAAAACAGCACCAATAAAACCCAAATTACTGATTTTTTCATTTATTGCAAAGAAAGCAAAAACTGCTGCAAACACCGGCTCCAGTGTGAAAATTAATCCGGCCTTTGTTGGAGAAATGAGTTTTTGATATCGTGTATGCAGTATAGTTGTAATGAATGTAGCAAAGATTGCCGTGTATAAAATTCCGGTTATTAAATTCGATGTTAAATTAAATTTTACCGGCTCAATGTTCCCAGCGGAAAATATAACACCAGCTAAAAAGGCTAAAACTGCAGTAGCATAAATCTGCATTATCGTTAGTACCCAAAAGTTATGTTTCTTCGATGCTTTATCGAGATAAACTATATAAAGCGCAAAAAAGAAAGCACAAACCAAAGTTAAAGCATCTCCGATGTTGAAGTCCCCGCCAATCTCGCCGATAAACTCATTTATAGATTTGCCGCTGCTTGAGAAAAAAACTATGCCGGCCGAAACTAATAAAACACCAGCTATCGATCCGAGGGTTGGTTTTCTTTTGCTGATAAAAATTTGGAGAAAAGGGACCATCACAACAGCTGTGCTTGTGAAAAAACCGGACTTGGTAGCAGAAGTGAATTTCAACCCAACTGTTTGTGTTGCAAATCCCATGAACAATATGAAGCCTAAAATTGATCCGGCAATAGCTGAATTTTTATCAAAGTGATGTTTGTATTTAAAAAGAAACGGCGTTATTAAAATGCCAGCAAGCGTGAAACGAACAGCAATAAAAAGCATTGAAGAAGCATCTGCAAGTGATTCTTTTACAATTACAAATGTTGCGCCCCATAAAAGGGTAACTATCAACATTGTAATTTCGCCTAAATATTTGCTAGGGAGTTTGTCTAAAATTTTAGTCTTCAATAGAATAGCCGTATTGTTTGAGTAAATTGGGATTAGTGCGCCATTTTTCTCTGACTTTTACCCTTAATTCCAAATAAACTTCACGCTGTAAAAAATCATCAATTGCTTCTCGTGAATATTTACCGAGCTTTTTAATCGCTTCACCTTTTTTCCCAAGTATGATTGGTTTTTGAGTTTCTCTTTCAACCACTATCGCTGCGGAGATGTAGTCCTTTCCTTTTTCCCTCTCTTTGAAATCTTCTATCAATACTTCTGTGCTGTAAGGAACTTCATCTTTGTAAAGCTCAAATATTTTTCCGCGAATAATTTCGGAGACAAAGAATCTCTCATTAGCATCGGTGAGTTGATCATCCGGGAAATACTTCGGATGAACAGGGAGTAATTCAATTAATGTTTCAGTTAAACTCTGAATGTTAACTTTTAATTTTGCTGAAAGCGGAATTATTTTTTCAAATGTTTTATCATCACCAAATTTTTCAGTAATTAATTTGATTGTGCTCTCATTTGAGTTATCAATTTTATTGATCACCAAAATTTTCGGGCACTTTTCCTTTTTAATAATTTTTTGAACTGATTCATTGTCTAAAAGTTTATTTCCACCCTTATCATTTTCAATATCAATTATCAATAAAAGTATATCAGTTTCTTGAGTTGATTTAAAAACATAATCCAGCATTTTTTCTTGAAGCATATATTTCGGATCAAGTATGCCGGGAGTATCGAGAAAAATAATTTGATAGTCTTCTTCCGAAAGTATCCCTAAAATTCTTTTACGGGTTGTCTGGGGCTTTGAAGTTGCAACAGATAAATCCTGCCCAAGCAAAGCATTCATCAATGTCGATTTGCCGGCATTGGGCAAACCAATTATCGTTACAAATCCGGATTTAGTATTCATTTTATAATCTAATTAGCGATGCGCCAATATAGATATTGGCTTTTTGAAAGGCAATGTTAGATAAGTCTAATGAGTAAAAGAATTCAACTTGCTTTTGAAGCTTCTATGATTTTCAATTATAAAGTAGCCGCTAATCAATAAAACGACAGTCAATGAACCACCGATAAACAATAATGTAGAAGTATCGAGCAGTGCCGGCACTTGTGGAATATAATCGGAAACAAAGTTTGCGATCTTTTCTTTTACTCCCAAACTGGTACTTGAGGATGATTCACCAAAATTAACCTGTGAAAGTAAATAACCAAGAGAGCTAAAAATCAATGTAGTAAATACGACAATAACTGAAACAAAGAAATAGTTTACTTTACTCTTAGACTGAGGAATATTCAGAATCTTGTCCATTACAAATTGGTTTATTCCAGCCGGCGCCTTTTTAGCTTCTAGTTTGCGGAGGATTATATCAACCATCTCGTGAGCATTTAATTGTTTTTGTGCTTCAGGATTGGAATTAATTATCTCTTTGAGTTCATTTATTTCAAACTCGTCAAGCTCATTGTCTACATATTTATTTAATACATCATTATTCAATCTTTTCATATTACCTCCTGGTAATTATGCTTTAATAACAAATCCCGCAATGCGTTTCGCGATCTGTGCAACAAAACTTTGGTATTTACCAAAGAAATGTCCATTACCTGGCTGATTTCATTTAACGACATGTTATCAATATAAAATAAAATTATTACTAATGCATGCCTTACCGGCAGTTTATTTATCATTTCGTGAATATATTCTTTTGCATTATCGGTTGTAGCGTAAACCATATCATCTTCCGCACTCAGGTCAAAATGATCATCTACTGAACTCATCTCTTTTTCAATTTTTCTCTTTTTACTTGCAGCAACAGTTAAGCCTGTGTTGTAAACAATTCTGTAAAACCATGTTGAAAATTTTGAATCCCTTCTGAAACTATTAAGTGAATTAAATGCTTTTAAAAAACTATCTTGTAACGCTTCTTCTGCATCCATTTCATTATTGAGTATTCTTTTTAGTAATGAAAATGCTTTGTTTTTATATCTATCAATTAATAAAGAAAAATCGCCGTGATTTCCTTTAAGTATCGAGTCAATTATTTCCAGGTCTGTTAATTTTTTCATTTCACTCTTATGACCGTAAAAATTTCAAATGGTTACAATTCAGGGAAAATAATTATTTAAACAATTAGCAGTTATGAACCACTATTAATTAAACATTCCGCAACATGCCCAAACTGACGCCGTCACAACAAGCCTGTCGAGCTGTATTTTATTAAAACACGACTTAACAAACGTAATGTGACAAAATCACAACGATAAAATTTTTCTTAGAATATTTTGTAACCTATTGTCGCCCTCGGTTAGTCAAATGTAGTGAAAAGCAAATAAAAGAATTTGAAAAAAATGTAACTATTTTTATAAATTTTAGTCAAATAAATAAAAAGGAGAAAAACATGCACGAAGGAATAGCTGGAATGATTACCGGTGTAATATTTTTTATAGTGACCGGTTTAGTGCTAGTAACATATTTTTATTTCAGATCAAAAGAAAAACAAATGATGATCGAAAGAGGAATGTCGTACGAGCAGATGGTTGAATTTCTGAAAACAAAAAGAAATCCTTTCACATTCCTAAAGATTGGCATAATTATTTTCATGCTTGGCGTAGGAATAGGAACAGGAGTTTTGATAGAAGAGAGTAACGGTAACAGCGGATGGATTCCATTACTAATCTTTGGCGGTACAGGACTAGGCTTTGTTTTAGCTTTCTACGCTACTAAAAAATATGAAGTTGATAACAGAACAGAGTATCAAGAAAAAGCCGAGTAAAACTCGGCTTTTTTATTTTATGCAAGCTCGTTTTCTTCAAGCCATCTTTGTGCATCAATAGCAGACATACATCCGGTACCAGCTGCTGTAACAGCCTGACGATAAGTTTTGTCTGCGACATCACCCGCAGCAAACACACCTTCAATACTTGTATATGTTGAGCCCGGTTTAACAATCAAGTAACCGGTATCATCCATTTCTAACTTATCTTTGAACAAATCTGTGTTCGGTTTATGCCCAATTGCTATAAATAATCCGTCAACATCAACTTCTTCAAGGGATCCGTTTCGTGTATCTTCAAGAACAACTCTATTCATTACTTTCTTGTTGTCTTCTTCTAATCCTTTCACTTCTTTTACAACTTTATTCAAGTTGAATTTAATTTTAGGATTTTTCTTAGCTCTATCAAGCATAATGTTCGAAGCTCTAAAACCTTCTCTTCTGTGTACTATTGTAACTTCACTGCCGAATTTTGTAAGATACAAAGCTTCTTCAAGTGCTGTATCGCCGCCGCCTACAACCATTATTTTTTGATCTTTAAAAAAGAATCCGTCGCAAGTAGCACAAGCGGAAACACCGTATCCCATAAATTTAGATTCACTTTTTAAACCAAGTAGTTTTGCAGATGCACCAGTCGAAATAATTACTGCGTCTGCTGTGTATTCTTCTTTATTCGATTTAAGCACAAAGGGCCTTTGAGAAAAATCCACCTCTGTAATTTCTTTGAAAACACATGTAGCACCAAATCTTTGAGCTTGTTTTCTCATAACATCCATTAATTCCGGACCCATTATTCCTTCTTCAAAACCCGGAAAATTTTCAACATCTGTTGTAATAGTTAATTGTCCGCCGGGTTGAATTCCTTCGAAAACAATAGGATTTAAGTTTGCTCGGCCCGCATAAAGTGCAGCAGTTAATCCCGCTGGCCCAGAGCCTACAATAATTAACTTGTGATGATTTTCAGCCATTTTTAATCTCCAGTAATTTCAATAATCTTTCTCTTAAAAATATGTTTTATGATTCCGTCTTCCAAAATTTATTTTATTTTCAGTGAATTAGATAAAACGAATGTCAGAAGGATTCCTGAATTGGTTCATACTTTGATGAAGCTCAAATTCCGTCTTAACCCTTTTAATCTGGCTCGTTTAATTGGGGAATCTTGGAATTTTTCATTAAAAGTTTTGTTTGAAAGTCCATCCAAATCTGAGGAAGTAATTTCTTTGTTTATGGGAATAAAATCTTCGTTTTTGGTCACTCCACTGAATTTGTGATTCCAAGGACAAACATCCTGGCAGATGTCACAGCCAAATGCCCAGTTATCGAATTTATCTTCAAATTCCGAAGTTATTTCACTTTTATTTTCAATTGTCAAATATGAAATACAGCGGTTTGAATCGACAACATATTCGTTTACAATTGCATTAGTCGGACAAGCATCAATGCAGGCTGTGCACGACCCGCAATAATCTTGAATGGGTTTGTTATATTCAAATTCATAATTAGTAATTATGTTTGTAATGAAAAACCAGCTTCCAATTTCACGGTTGATAACATTTGTGTGCTTGCCCATCCAGCCAATCCCGGATTTTACAGCCCAAGCTTTGTCCATTACCGGTCCGGTATCAACATAAGATTTTGAGGCAAAATTCTCATCGATTGATTTTAATTCACTTTCAAGTTGTTCCAGCTTTTCCCAAATAATTAAATGATAATCCTTTCCCCAGGCATAGCGCGACACTTTACCTTTTGATTTGTCACCCGAATACTCTTCGTCTGTGTAATAGTTCATTCCCAAAGAAATTACACTTTTTGCACCGGGCAGTATTTCTTTCATATCCTGCTTTTTATCAAGATTGTTTTCCATATACTGCATTCCAGCCTGGTAGCCTATTTCAAGCCACTTCTTCAGTTTTTCTGATTCGTTAATTAGTTCCTCAGCTTCGGAGAAACCTATCAGGTCAAATCCGAGTTCTCTGGCAAATTCTATAATTATTTTGTTGGTTATTTTCATTTCGAATCGAACTTATAAACGAATTTATTTGGCCTAGAATAATAATTTTGATTTATAATATAAACTTTGCTAAGTATCTTCTAATTTTTTTATTTAGTTAAACAGTTTATGGATGTAATGTAATTCTTGTTATTTCATTCTATTCATATATTTTCCGTACTTAAAAAATATATTTTTTTTTATTAAAAATGCATTTAAAGAAATGTATCAAATAAGGTGAAAATCGAATTGAAAAAAACGTATCAAAAATATCTAAAGCAAATGATGAATTTCTTTATGAATAGCTCCCTCATAGTTATGGCTTTTCGTTATCTAAAAAAACAATTGTGGCCAAATCTGGGAAAACCGAACTTTATACTTATTTTGTAATAGAAGAAATTCGAGACCAAACTTGACCTCAAACTAGGGTTCCCATGCGGGACCTTATTACGGAATAATTTAAGAACAAAAATCAGTGACTATGACTCCATTAGCAATTGTATTAATCATCTCATCCGCCGCAATCCACGCAATTAGAGAATTGCTAACCAAAAAATCCATTGATAAACAAGTCTTTATTTGGTGGTACAAAGGTATCTCGTTAATCCTCTTCCTTCCGCCATTCATTTATCTCTTATACGAAGGTGAAATACCAACGGCTCAAGGAATTTTAATTAGTGCTATTTCAGGATTCATTCATTTTATATACTGGTTATTTTTATCAAAATCATATGAGCATGGTGGAGATCTGTCTCATGTATACCCAATAATGCGTTCGTCACCATCACTAATTCTACTAATCTCAATTATCTTCCTAAAGGAAGAAGTTTCTTTACTTGGAGTCATTGGGATTTTGATGGTTACTGTGGGAGTGTATTTAATTAATCTTAAAAAAATATCACTCAGTGAACTAATCATGCCTATCAAAGCAATATTCACAGAAAAATCAACCCGATTTGCATTTCTAACACTTTTGGGAGTAGTTGCTTACTCCACAGCAGACAAAATTGGTGTTTCTCAAGTTCATCCGTTGGTTTTCCTCTGGATGTTCACGTTTTTCTCACTACTCTTTTTCTCACCTTATATTGTTAAAACGAAAAAAAGAGTGGATATTAGCAATGAATGGGAAAATAGTAAAAGGTCAATTATTATTAATGGCCTTTTTTCAGTTGTTAGTTACTACCTAATACTTATCGCCCTCACATTTACAAACTTAAGTTATGTAGACGGATTACGGCAGATTAGTATTGTTTTCGCAGTACTACTAGGAGGTCATGTATTAAAAGAAAAGCATAAATTTATTCGTCTAATTTCAGCATTAATAATATTTGCCGGTGCACTACTCATTTCAATGGCTTAATAATTTTCAGTTTCAGCTATAGCCGAAATATCTGATTTTTAAAGTATCCGGCAAGAATTATTCAGCTCTTTTCGTTTTTTGCAGCTCTTCCATACCCATATTTGCATGTCATATTGTTTCTAGATATTCTACAACCAAAAAATCAAAAATACACGCCACCGTTTAATTAATAATTATTTACCAGGTAAATTCTTTTTTGAAGACTTTCACAAATACATCATCATTTTCAATTTTTACTTCATAGGTGTCGATACCTCTTCTGTCACCGAGTTTGCCGGTTTCCAAATCGAACTCCCAGCCGTGAACCGGGCAGCCGACTTTACCATTTTCAATGTAGCCATCGTACATTAATGCAGTTTTTTGGTGCGGACATAAATTACTCAATGCGTAAATTTTATCATCAACTTTGAATACGGCAACGTCAACGTCATCAACTAAAAATCTTTTACCTTGTCTGTCTTTTAATTCATCTATTTTACAAATCTTAATGAATTCGTTTTCTCTCATTAAACTAACTCCGTAAACTTTTCATTAAGATCAAATCCCCTTTCAGTTTTTTGAATTGTCGCGCAGACTATTTCGGGATCGTGCTCAAAAATAATTTTCCAGTTTTCGTCAACAGCTTTTCCCAAATACTCTTTCTTTTCCGCAACAGTTACAAGCGGCTGCAAATCGTAGCCCATCACATAAGGAACCGGCACATGTGAAGATGTCGGCATTAAATCACCACAATACAAAAAGGTATTGGACGAATCAGAGATTTTCAGCATCTGCTGCGAGAAAGTGTGCCCGTTAATCGGGATAAATTCAATTTCATCATCAAATTGGTTTTCTAAAGAGACAAAATTTAATACGCCTTGTTGCGCGAGAGGCTCAAATCTGTTGACGACAAAACTTGCTCTGTCCCTTTCGGATGGCTGCATTGCCCAATCAAAATGCTTCAGTTGTACGTGGTACTTTGCGTTTTCAAACGCAGGTACAAATTTATCATTCTCTAGTTTTGTGGAACCACCGGTGTGGTCAAAATGAAGATGGGTTAAAATTACATCAGTAATTTCTGAGGTTTGAATTCCCTTTTCACTCAAAGATTTTTCAAGTGTGTTTTCACTCTGGTTAACTCTGTAAATCTTTGAAAACTTTTCATCCCAATATTGCCCAATTCCGGTATCAACAATAATTTTTTTTGAATCACTTTGAAGCAGCAAACATCTTGCGCCGAGAGTGATTCTATTTTTTTCATCAGCCGGATTTGTTCTTGCCCAAAGAGGTTTCGGTACGATGCCAAACATTGCCCCGCCGTCAAGGCCGAATGTACCGGTTTGAAGCGTTTCTATTTTGTATTTTCCTAGTTTCATGTCCGTTAATTTTATCCGTAATTATTTTTTACTATTTTTATTTGAAACAAATTAACCCATAAAACTTAAAAAACGCAATGTGTTTATTAAGAGGGAGTTATTCACTAATAATATGACAAGAAAAGAATTCATAAAGCTGTGCGGAATTTTAGGTATCTCATTACCATTTACTTCTGCAATTCAGGCTTGTAGCAATGATGACAATAATAATATGGTAAACTCATCTAATTTTGACGGTAAAGTTATAATTATTGGAGCTGGCCCTGCCGGAATGACTGCCGGATATTTATTAGCACAACAAGGCATTGATTTTCAAATTATTGAAGCCTTACCTACTTACGGAGGTAGAATAAAACACACACGTAATTTTACAGATTTTCCAATCTCGCTTGGTGGTGAATGGATTCATGTACCAAATTCAATTTTACCGGAAATTGTTAATGACTCTTCTGTTTCCATCTCTACACAAACACAAGGTTACGACCTTCAAAATGACCTTTCGGGATATTTTAATGGTACTTCTTTAGAGTTAAATAAACTTGACAATCACTTTGGAAACGATTTTGCCGATTTAAAATTCGTAGGCTCTAGTTGGCTCGACTTCTTTGAGACTTACGTATTACCAAGTGCTCAATCCAAAATAACTTATAACATGCCAATTACAGCTATCGACTATTCAACTGATGAAATTACAGTTACTGCTTCAAATGGACAAAGCTTTAAAGCAGATAAAGTCATAGTCGCAGTTCCTGTAAAAATTCTTCAAAACGGGATGATAAGCTTTACTCCAAATCTGCCGACAAATAAACAACAAGCAATTAGTAATATTAATGTATGGAGCGGCTTTAAAGCGTTCATTAAATTTACAACCAAATTTTATCCGGCTTATCTCAGTTTTCCTAATAGTGAATCGGCTCAAGGTCAACTTCATTATTATGATGCGGCTTATGCTCAAAATACTTCGGATAATATTTTAGGATTATTTTCAACCGGCCAACCTGCTGAGGTTTATCAAAATCTTTCCGGAGATGCACAACGGGATTATATTTTAAATGAACTGGATACTGTTTTCGGCAACAATGTAGCTTCTTCAAATTATATTGAGCACATTGTACAAAATTGGAATGCTGAACCTTATGCAAATGGTGCTTATATTACATCCTATGAAGACTCAGAACAAGTGGAAATACTTGGACAATCCATAAGCAATAAAATCTATTTTGCCGGCGATGCCTATACTACAGGAAATGATTGGAGTAGCGTACATACAGCTGCCCGTTCTGCTAAACGAGCAGTTCAAGAAATGGTAGGATAAATTAAATTTATTGTTGAAAGGTAATTTTCGATTGTTTGCTCAAAATAATTTTCAATTTGAGAAAAATTTTTGAATTTTCTATAATTTCTTGTCTTTTCATAATATAGCACAATTAATTTTGTAATATATACACTTAGCAAGCTTACTATATTCAATAAGTATAATGAAATATAAAGGTCAATTAATATATGAATCCGGGAAAAGTTAGTTTAGAATTTTTGGATAAGAACAAAGTTATCTTTAAATGCCGTTATCATATTTCGAAAGAAAGACTTTGGAATTCCCTAACGAAAACTGATGAATTAAACAAATGGTTTATGAAAACCGAATGGGACTTTCGAGAAGGCGGCAAAGGGACACATTGGGTAGGGCTATTGGCCGGATGGGATGATTTTCTTTTAGCGTTAGAGAGTCATCTTACTAACAAAGAAATAGAAGATCATTTTGATCATCTTTGTCAGAAGTACAAAAATCTTCTGGGGAAAAAGTATGGATTTGAAAAAGGTTTTGATTGCACCTAAAGTTACTTTTTATCTGGCAGTGTTGTGCAATGAAACTTTGCACAACACTGAACATTGTGCTAGTATCTAATCCAAAAATTTTTGTTTTACACCTTCTGATTAAAAGCAATAAAAAAATTGTTGTAATCTTTGATGGTAAACGAACGGTCGCCCCAGAATTGATCTTTAATAGGTTCAACAATTTTTACTCCGGCGTTTTTCAATTTCTCAAAATATTCGTCAACGTTTGTTTCATAAAGCCTTACCCAGAAATAAACTCCGCCTCCTTCAAGTCCGGCTTTTTCGGGATTTAGATTCAGCATTAATGTTGATCCTTCAAAACTTACTTGTGCATTTACGGATAAGCCCTCCGGTGTTTTTTGGCGAAAGTGTTCTACAAAACCTAAAGTGTTAACGTAATAATCTGCTGTTTCATCTATGTTTGCAACCGGTAAAACCGGTAAAATACCTTTGGGGAATTGTTGTTCTTCCATTTTCATTCTCCTTTTGTTTTTATGGATTGAAATTTTTGCCTCAAATTTATTACAAATATTTTTTGACCAATTGACACTTTGTGCCATATTTAGGGCATGTATTTTTCATCAATTATTATCTCGGACTTTATTGAATACGCTATAAAAAATGGTGTCGAGCAAAGTGAATTGGAAAAGAATTTTTCCGGTTTAACTAAAAATAAATTCATCAGCTTTGAGCAGATGGTGGATTCTATAAATTACTTAAACAATAGACTGAAAGATGATTTCTTAGGTTTACATATCGGAGAGCAAATTTCATTAAAAGTTACTGCTGAAGTAAATAAGATTATGCTGCACAGCCAAACGCTCGAAGAATCTATCAATAACGCTATTGAGTATTCAAAAGTTATCAGCAATGCTCTGGAATGTTCATTTAAGAAAACTGAAAATCATTACGCCGTAGTTTATGTTGAAAATCCCAATTGGAAAGTGCAGCAGAATTTCACCAAGAGGCAAATTTTAGATTTAACTTTGATTTGTAATTTGAACTCACTGGCTGCTTATACAGACCATAAACATTACCCGATTCAAATTAATTTTGTTTACGACAAACCTAAAAAATTGCATGAATATTATAGGCTGTTCAATTGCAGTTTGTATTTCAATCAACCACAAACAGAGATAATTTACTACAACCAGTTTTTTAAGCGGGATTCAAAAAATATTCAATTTGGTCTACTCGAAAGTTTGAAAGAAAAAGTCGCAGAAGAAATTGAAAATATGCCCAAGGATAATAAACTGATTTACGAAGTAAAAAAATGCATACTGAACAGCAAGCCTGAACGGATCACCGTCGAAGAGACAGCTTCAAGACTACATATGTCAAAAAGAACATTACAGAGAAAATTAAACGAATCTAAAATCACCTTCAAAAAAATTGAATACGAATTGTTGTTGAAATTATCAAAAACTTATCTGGAAGAAAAGTATAAATCAATTGATGAAATTAGCTATCTGCTTGGCTTTTCTGAAAGCAGTGCATTTATCAGGTTTTTCAAATCACATACTTCATTAACACCGCAAGAATATAAAAATCAAAATTGATACTTATTTTATTAGACAATCTAAGTTCATCAAGAAGAACTATTTGATTATTAATCATATCAAATATTCTTAATGTTAATTATATACAATATTTGTATTTTGAATATTATCTCAAATTGATATTAAAATACAAGTTACTATCCTATCAAAAATTAAGAGTCTAAAATGAAAAAAGTAGCCGTATTAGGTGCAGGTTATGTAGTAAAACCCATGATAGATTATTTTATCGACATCTGTAAATATGAAGTAATAGTTGCCACACGTACAGTTTCAAAGGCAGATAAAATCATTGCCGGGAGATCACTTGGAACTTCCATTAGCTGGACTATTGATCAACTTGATGTGTTGGAAAAAATAATTATGGAAGTTGAAGTTGTCGTAGTTATGATTCCAAGATCATGTCATGCTCAAGTAGCAGAATTGTGTTTAAAACACAAAATTACAATGATTACGACCGACTTTAAACATCCCGGTATTGAATGTTTTCATGAAGAAGCTTTAAAGCAGGAAACACTGATTTTGACTGAACTGGGTGAAGATCCTGGTTTAGATAACATGGGCCTAAAACAAATGATCGATGAAGTCCATTCAACAAATGGCAAAGTTATTAAAATCGATTCATATGGTTCAGGCATTCCATCTTTCGAACATAATAGAAATCCTTGGGGTTATAAATTTTCATGGGACCCAAACGGATTAATGCGTTCTGCAGTTTCTCCGGCAACATACCAGGTTGAAGGTAAAGTAATTCAGGCTGAAGCTAAATTCGAGCACCACAGGTTGGTTGATGTTCACGGGCTTGGTGCGTTTGAAACATACCCAAGTGCCGATAGCACACGTTACTTAGAGGAATTCGGATTAGATAACAATCTTCCAATTTACAAAGGTCTCTTACGATACATCGGTTACTGTAACACGATGATAAAGCTATTGAAAATCAAATTGATCGAAAATACTGAAATAAAAAACTTTGAGAATACATCTTACAGTCAATTCATCGCTGATTTAATTGGTGAATCATCAACTGAAAATGTGAAAGAAAAATTCGCGGAGAAAATGGGAATTGATATTAAAGATGATTTTATAAAAAAATTAGATTGGATTGGAATATTTAATAATGATCCAATTTCAATTAGCAGCGGAACAAATTCAAACCTTCTTGTTGACCTTATGTTAAAGAAAATGGAATATGAACCGCATGAAAAAGATATGATAATTGTACATAACGAAATGATAGTTCAATTTAATGATAGAAAAGAAAAAAGAATTTCCAGTATGGTTGTTGATGGTATCCCTCATGGTGATTCTGCTATGGCAAGGGCCGTTTCGTTACCTCCGGCAATAGCTACGAAATTGATAATTGATGGAAAGATTTCCAATACCGGAGTCCTTATGCCGTCAACAAAAGAATTATATGAACCAATTTTAGAAGAAATGGAAACTTTTGGATTTGCATTTAAGAAGGAAACAATTTTGCTGTAACAAACAGAATAGTTTGAAAAGTCATATGAAAACTTTTTTATTCTTAGCCATACTATTTTTAGCTATTTCTAATCCTTTATACAGTGATACGATTGAAAAAGAATCCATAAAAGTTATGTCTTTTAACATCAGATATGGCAGTGCAGACGACGGTGAAAACTCATGGGAATACCGTAAAAACTTGGTGTTTGATGTGATCAAAAATTACTCACTGGATATTTTGGGACTGCAGGAAGCAGAGCATTTTCAAATAGAAGAAATCATGAATGAGCTTCATGATTATGATTATTACGGAGTAGGAAGAGATGACGGTAAAACAAAGGGCGAATACTGTGCTATACTTTTTAAGAAAAACCGCTTCAAACTTTTGGGAAAAGAAACATTCTGGTTTTCGGATAAACCTAATGAAATAGCATCAAAAAGTTGGGGAAATAATATCACGAGAATCTGCAGTTGGGTTAAACTAGCAGATAATATTTCCCGTGAGGAGATTTACTTTTTCAATCTTCATTTGGACCACCGCTCAGAAAATTCAAGAACTCAAAGTGTTGAATTGCTGCTGAGTAAACTGGAATCACTAAACAAAGATGCAAACATAATTATTACTGGTGATTTTAATGCAGGCGAAAAAAGCAAAGAAATAATTGCTATTAATAAATCCAGGAAATATTTAGATACATATCTAATAAAAAATCCTAACGAGAAAAACAGAGGAACATTCAATGGGTTTGTTGGGACAGATACAGGTGAAAGAATTGATTATATTTTTGTAAGCAATAATTTTGAAGTAATAACTTCAGAAATAGATAAATTTAGCAAAGACGGAAAATATCCCTCGGATCATTTTCCAGTGACTGCAGAAATAAATTTTTAAAGTGAAAATTGAGATTAGTGATGATAAATTTAGATGACTTACAATTTCAAAAATTGGATTTAGAAGGTGTCAAAACTTTGGTGAAATGGGCAGAAGGAGAAGGTTGGAATCCGGGTCAGCATGATGCCGAAGTATATTACGCTACAGATCCCGACGGCTTTTACGGCTATTTTGTTGAAGGCGAATTAATTGCCGGTGGAGCAATAGTTTCTTACAACAATGACTTCGGTTTTATGGGACTCTTTATTGTTAAACCAAAATATCGTGATAAAGGGATCGGACGGAAAATTTGGTATCAGCGGAGAGATACATTACTGGCCAGATTGAATGACGGGGCACCAATTGGAATGGACGGAGTTATAGCGATGCAGCCGTTTTATAGTAAAGGCGGTTTTGAAATAGCGTTCCGGGACGAACGTTATGAAAAAGTGGGAACTGAGTTTAACATCAATAAAAATATTTCTTCAATTGCTGACGAAGATATTAGAACGATTCTTGATTACGACAGACAATGTTTCGGTTTCTCACGTCCGCGGTTTATGAAGCTGTGGCTAAATCTTCCCGGTAATAAAACATTCAAATATCTTGAAGATGGAAAACTGAAGGGTTTTGCTATTGTCCGTAAAGCAAATAAAGGATACAAAGTTTGTCCGCTTTTTGCCGATAATGAATTCATTGCAGAAGAGCTTTATAAAGCGTGTTTGAATTCAGTTGTCGGAGAACCTTTATATCTTGACATCCCGGTAACTAATCCAGCAGCAGTTGAATTAATAAAAAGATATAACGCTGCTTATGTTTTTGAATGTGCAAGAATGTATTATGGTGAACCACCGAAAGTTGAATTTAATAAAGTATTTGGATTAACAACTTTTGAAATTGGTTAATTATGAATAAGAATTTTTTTTTTAATAATAACCTATTCATTTTCGGAATCCCTTTCTTACTTTTTACTGTACTTATTTTGATTACGAAATTTACACTCGTTCAAAATTATAGTGGAATGAGTTTAGCTGTTACAATAGATCTTTTGATTTCAATTCCATTAATTTATTTTCTACTTATTCGTAAAACTGAAATATCCAAAACAACAATAATTCCGGTAATGGTTATAGGCATGTTACTTGGGTACTATTTTCTACCGCCAAATCAACAAAGATTTTTGGATTATTTTAAAGACTGGGTACTGCCTATTATTGAAATCTCAGTAGTCACAATAATTATTGTAAAAGTAAAAAGAGCGGTAAAAATCTTTAAAGATACTGAAGGTTCAGACCCGGATTTTTTCAACACTTTGAAAAAAACATTATCTACAATTTTACCACGAAAACTTGCTATGCTCTTCGCTACAGAAATTGCAGTAATTTTTTACAGCTTTATTAAGTGGAAGACAAGAGCTATCAAAGAGAATGAATTTACCTACCATAAAAGAAGCGGTACCCAAGCAGTATTAAGTATTATTATTTTACTGATTGCTATAGAAACTTTTGTTCTACACTTACTTCTTTCAATGTGGAGTATTTCTGTTGCATGGGTTATAACCGGACTAAGTATTTACACAGCTTTACAAATGTTTGGGTTTCTAAAATCTCTTTCGCAAAGACCCATTGTAATTAGTGATGAATCTGTAATCTTGCATTACGGAATTTTAAATGAAACAGAAATTCAATTCTCAAATATTGAAAATATTGCACTTGCGAAAAGAAAAACTAATACTGATAAATTATCAGTAAAACTATCTCCTCTTGGTGAACTTGAAAGTCACAATATTGTAATTAGCTTAAAGAAAGAACGAACTTTAACCGGAATTTACGGAATCAAGAAAAAGTTCAAAGTTATTGCCTTCTATGTGGATATGCCTAATGAATTTACTGAAAAATTAAAAAAATTTAAGAAAGATTGTAAAGGTAATCAGGATTAATTACTACCGATATTCAATAAATAATTTGACAGATTAACAACAGTTTTAATTCACTGGTCCTTTTTTTCGAGCCATTCTAAAGCTTCATTATAATTTGAAGTTACTCTTATCATTAGCCCTCTATTTTTTGAAGCGGTTTCTAAAAACTTACCATCTTCTATGTACTTTTTATTGCAAACAATAGTTATTTTAGCCAGATTTTTAATATGTTTAGCTATGCTCTCGGCTAGTTCAAATGTTTCTGTAGTTGAAAGCTCATATTTTAGATTCCTTTCATCACACAAAATTTTCTTACTTTGGTATTTAATTGCCGCTTGTACAATCGCATTTACGTAATTCAAAACATCTTCTAAGCTTTCATCATTGCCTGAAGTAAAAACTTTAAGAAAGTCTTCGCTATTTTCAATTTGATAAGTAATTGCCATATAAGTACTTTTCAATAATTATCAGTTAATTAAAAGAGAAGCTTACTAATCAAAACAATTGCAAAAAGAAGTTCAAATCTTAATCTATAAAAAAAAGGCATCAAAAAATGATACCTTTTTATATTACCATTTAATTAATCTTTTATCTTCCTAGATTATCCAACTTATCTTTCTTGGCAAGAAGTTCATCTTTACTTTCAACATGGTTTGGATCAGGTAAACAGCAATCAACCGGACAAACAGCAGCACACTGTGGTTCATCATGGAAACCCACGCATTCCGTACATTTGTCAGGAACTATATAAAAAAACTCGTCCGAGAAAAAATCTTTTGCACCGGAAGGAGCTTCATCCCCTTCACCGTAAGTTTTGCCTTCCAATTCCCATTCCGCTGCACCTTCGTAAATCGCTGTGTTTGGGCATTCTGGCTCACACGCGCCACAATTAATGCATTCATCAGTAATATAAATTGCCATGGCTAAATCTCCCTTCTTAAATTTTATTTTAGTTTATTTCAATAACCGGAATTTTGTTTAGATCGATCTCAGAAATTTCTCTGTTATGCAATCTATTTAAATCATAAATAAGATTTCCAACGTTATACAGCAATTTCTGTACATTTACACCGTAATAAGTTTCGGGATATTTTGATAACTTTGCATAGCCTTTATTGAACTGGCTAACAGCTCCTTTATAGTTTTTGCTAATCAAATGAAAACATCCGACAGAAACTTGAATTAGTCCCTGATAGAACAATCTATCTTCATTATCAGTTTCAATCCAGATTTCTTCAAAAAAATCATGCGCTTCAAAGAACTTAGAACTGTTAAATAATTTTATACCTTGCTTAATATCGTTCACATTAAAACCAATTATAATAAATCAATATTTTAACTTCAATAAAATAAGAAATAAAGCAACCTATTTATACTGTAAAATACTTTCATTTTTCGAGCCATTTATACATAATTAATGCATCAACATATCTTTCTTTTTTAAAGTGATAAGCATTTGGTAAAGTTCCAATAGCTTCGAATCCAAGTTTTTCCCATAGTTTTATAGCTGGATTATTGGCCACTACCAAATTGAACTGCATTGCTTTGAATCCCATTTTTAGTGCTTCTTCTTGCGAATGTTCACACATCTTGGTAGCCAAACCGAGTCCTCTAAAGTTAGAATCTACCATGTAACCGCAATTACAAACATGAGAACCTAATCCGGGTTGATTGGTTTTTATGTAATAGGTGCCGGCTAGCTCGCCATTATGTTCAATAACAAACGCTGCATCTGTTTTATTTATCCAGTAGTTTACTGCATCTTCTTTTGATGTGTTTGGATCATAAGCGTAAGTATCACCGGATTTTACTATCTGCGAGAATATTTCCCAGATTCTATCATAATCTTTTTGTTTAGCTTGTCTAATTAGGTTGGACATATTTTCGATATATATAATTACCAGCTTCCGCTTGCACCGCCGCCGCCGAAACCGCCACCACCACCGGAGAATCCGCCAAAACCTCCGCCACCAGAGAAACCACCGAAGCCGCTACCGCCGCTGGATCTTCCACCACCGCCAAGCATTGAACCAATTAGAATACCGGAGAGCAATCCACCACCTCTACCGCCACGTCCACCGAATATTCTTAGGAAAAATAAAATCACTAAAAAGAAAATAACTTTTGACAAAAATCCGCCGCCTTTCTTTTTTCTTCTTTTTTCTTCAACAACATTCTCACGTGTGTATTCACCTTGAGTAGCGGCAATGATTGAGTTCAATCCCGATACTACTCCACTATAATAATCACCTTCACGGAAAAAAGGTTTCACGTCATTTCTTAGAATTGAACTTGCCATTGCATCCGGTAAAGCGCCTTCTAATCCATAGCCCACTTCAATTCTCATTTTTCTGTCGTCTATTGACACAAGAAATAAAATACCATTGTCATTTTCTTTTGATCCGATTTTATTTTTCTCTGCAACGTCAAAAGAATACATTTCTAGCGGATAGCCTTCAAGACTCTGGATTATTAATAAAACTACTTGATTCGAGGTTACTTGATCAACCCGCTTTAACTCTTGATCAAGTTTATTAACTTGTGAAGTTGATAGTGTACCTGTTAAATCTGTGGCATATCTATCAAGAGTAGGGATTTCAGGCTGCGCAGAAATTCCAGCAAACAAAATTATAAATAATATGAGAATTGATTTCTTCATTAAAACTCTACTTTAGGCGCGCTTTGAGCATCTGCAGAAGCTTGAAAATACTGCTTCGGAAGAAAGCCACTCATTCCAGCAATAATATTTGCGGGGAATTGTTTAATTGCAGTATTGTAACCTTGTACTGAAGTATTAAATTTTCTTCTTTCAACCGAGATCCTATTTTCTGTTCCTTCAAGCTGTGCTTGTAAATTTAGGAAATTCTCATTTGCTTTTAATTGGGGGTATCTTTCAACCGCTACAAGTAATCGAGAGAGCGCACTGCTTAATCCATCCTGCGCTTGCGAAAATTGGCTGAACAATGCCGGGTTTGATAAATCACCCGCGGAGATTTGGACTGACCCCACTTTTGCCCTTGCTTCCGCAACTGCAGTGTAAGTCTCTTTTTCAAATTCTGCAACACCTTGAACTGTGCTCACCAAATTAGGAACAAGGTCAAACCTGCGCTGGTACTGATTTTGTACTTGTGCCCAGCTTGCCTCAACTCCCTGATCCATAGCAACAAAACCGTTATAAGTATTTTTATACCAACCAAAAATTGAGAATGCTCCGATAATCAGTACTCCCAAAACCACCAGTAAAATTATCGTTCCTTTTTTCATTTATAACTCCATTATAAAATTCACTTTTTGTATTGTTAGTTTGTAAGGCTGCTTGTTGGAGCAGGAACCTTACCACCCCTTAAGACGAACTTCGCGCTGCTTAATTCCCTTACCGGCATAATTGGAGCTAACCCAAGTAAACCGCCGTAATCAACAGATTCTCCGACTTTCTTGCCATATGCAGGGATAATTCTCACTGCAGTTGTTTTATTGTTTATCATTCCGATTGCACATTCGTCAGCAATAATACCGGCAATATTTTCAGTAGGGGTATCACCGGGAACGGCGATCATATCAAGTCCAACTGAACAAACTGAAGTCATAGCTTCTAATTTTTCTAATGATAAATTGCCTGCTTCCGCAGCTCTGATCATTGCAGCATCTTCACTAACCGGGATAAACGCACCACTCATTCCACCAACCGCCGAACTTGCCATTAATCCGGCTTTTTTAACTGAGTCATTCAGCATAGCCAATGCTGCCGTTGTTCCGGGGGCACCCACGTCCTCAACTCCCATCGCGATCAAAATATCCGCAATACTGTCACCTTCGGCAGGAGTTGGAGCAAGAGAAATATCAACAATACCGAATTCAATCCCATGTTTCTCTGCAACTTTTCTACCGATCAATTCGCCAGCACGTGTAATTTTAAACACTGTTTTTTTGATTACCTCAGCAAGCTGCTGCATATCGACATTGCCTGCTTCTTTTATTGCATCTAGTACAACACCAGGTCCGCTGATACCTACATTTAAAACAACTTCCGGTTCTGTAACACCGTGGAAAGCTCCCGCAACAAAGGGATTATCTTCAGGGACATTACAAAACACAACAAGCTTAGCACATCCGATTGAATCGTTGTCTTTAGTCTTCTCCGCACAATCTTTTATTACTTGCGCCATTATGTTTACAGCGTTCATATTGATACCGGCTTTTGTAGTAGCAACATTAACACTGGAGCAAACTCTCTTTGTTGAAGACAAAGCGTACGGAATTGATTTCAAAAATTCTCTTTCGCCGTTTGTAAAACCTTTTTGAACCAAAGCAGAATAACCCGCTATGTAATCTATACCAATTTCTCCTGCCGCTTTGTCCATTGACTCAGCTATTTGCACAAACTCATCAAGCCCAAACATATCAAATGGAATTGAAACGGGAGTAACGGAAACCCTTTTATTTGCGATGGAAATCCCATATTGATTTTCAACCTCTTTTGCGAGGGCAACATGCTTGCTGCCATACTTC
>JANQIV010000117.1 GCA_028282005.1 Melioribacteraceae bacterium
TTTTTTTGCTCTAATATTAAATGGCGGTGTGGCCAAGTGGTCCAAGGCGAAGGTCTGCAAAACCTTTATTCGTCGGTTCGAATCCGACCGCCGCCTCAAAGCTCAATAATTGAATTTTATTATTGAGCTTTTTTTTAATCAAAAAACTTTTTCAGTTTTACTGTCAATTCTTGGATAGTAATTGGTTTGGCTAGGTAGTCACTAATATTAAATTGGGCCATTTCTTTAATTAATTCTGCATTAGTATTACTCGATAAAACCACAACCGGAATGTTTTTATACTTCTCATTTCCTCTTAATTCTTTTATAAATTCAGTCCCACTCATTCCAGGCATTGCAATGTCCAATATTATCAAACTTGGGATTTCTGCCTTTAACAACTCAAGTGCTTCATTACCATCAAGAGCCGTCATTGTTCCTCTAAAAAATTTTGTTTTTATTACCCTTTGCAAAAAAGTTTGTATCCCAGCATGATCATCTATTATCATAATTTTATTTCTTTGTTTTACAAGAATTTTATCGATTTTTTCAATTGCAATTTTTTTGTCGAGAGGTTTAAACATGAATTCGTTAACATCCAAATTTGCATAGCGTTTAATTATAATTGGATCTTTCTCTTCCGATAAAACAATTAAAGGAATCAATTTAGTATCAAGATTTGATTTTAAGGTCCCGACCAATTCAAAACCGGACATGCTTGTTACAGTATTTTCAATAATTATTAAACTAAAACGTGTTGTTTTTATTTTGTTTAGGGCTTGACTTCCGGTCGTTACATGACTTATTTCGCATTCCATAATTTCTTTCAGAGAGTTAGTGAAATCGTTAACAAAGCTTTCATTTGGATCTACAATTAAAATCTGTTGTTTCATTATCAACCCAGAATTTATGCTATAAAAAACAAAAAAAGTTCATCTAAATCTATCAAATATGAAGAGAAATGCAATGTGGTTAAGCTCACTGATAATTGAACTAAGACACATTATCTTTTGTTCAAGTTTGTAGGTAATTATTCGATTATATAATAATTAGCAAAAGGCAAAGCATGATCACATTCATAACTTGGATTACGATGCTGATTTTCATACTGCTTTTCTGGAGGAAATTTTTGAGATTCAAGCGCGAGTTACTCGCAGATTAACATATAAGCTAAAGATAAAAAGGCGGGATAACCCGCCTTTTTTTATGCCAATTTTTCGAGAATTGCTTTTAAGAGAGTATAGAATTTACCAACATCTTTAATATTTACTCTCTCAGTTGGTGAATGTGCACCCTGAATGGTTGGTCCAAACGATATCATATCCAAACCGGGATATTTGGCACCAAGCAAGCCGGTTTCTAATCCTGCATGAATAGCTTTTATTTCAGCTTCTTTGTTAAATGTTTCTTGAAAAACCTCTTTAGAAACTTTTAACAATTCTGAATCAATATTCGGCTGCCAGCCTGGGTAAGCATCTCCCACAATAACTTCAGCATCGGATAAACTTAAAACCGCAGCAACTGAATATGCAGCATTCATTTTTGCAGCATCAATCGCACTTCTTTGACTTGTACCCAACCTAAGTTTATCACCATCAATTTTAATTGTTGCAAGATTTGTTGATGTTTCAACTAATCCAGGAATATCCGGACTCATTGACAAAACTCCATGCGGCATTGCTAAGATCGCATTCATTAATTTTTTAGTAAATTTCTTTCTAAATGCTTTTTCGATTTTTATATCTTTCTTTTCGAAAACTACTTCTAAACCGCCGTCAGTATTTTTGTATTCCAATAATGAGTCGGCAACAAATTGTTCGATAGTTTCTTTTACTTTTCCTTCTTCTTCCGGCTCAATTAAAAATGTAACTTCAGCTTCACGAGGAATTGCATTACGCAATGAACCACCATCAAAGTCAGCAATTTTGTATTTCACGTCTTCCAATCTGTGCAATAATCTTCCGAGTAATTTAATTGCGTTTGCTCTTCCCTGGTGAATATCTAATCCTGAGTGACCGCCTTTCAAACCAGTGACCATTAATTTATAGGAAACTAAATCTTCTTTTGGCTTAACATATTCAATCTCATAAACACCAACTGTATCTTGTCCACCTGAACACCCGATGTAAAAAGCACCATCTTCTTCACTATCCATGTTAAGCAGCATTCTGCCGGAAATGAATCCTGGTTTCAATGCCCTAACACCTGTCATTCCGGTTTCTTCATCAACAGTGCTTAAAATTTCTAACGGTCCATGAACTGCATCTTTGTCTGTGGCAACAGCCATTGCAGCTGCAACACCTATCCCGTTATCAGCACCAAGAGTTGTTCCGTTGGCTTTTATCCATTCTCCGTCTCTCATTAATTCAATCGGATCATTTTCAAAATCATGCTCTGTTCCTTTGTTTTTTTCACAAACCATATCAACGTGTCCTTGTAAAACAACTACTGGGCTATTTTCTTTCCCTTCAGTTGCAGGCACTTTAATTACAATGTTTCCAACTTCGTCTTCAACAAATTCAAAATTATTTTTTCTTGCGAACTCTCTTACATGTTCTACAACTTTTTCTTCTTTTTTAGATGGCCTTGGCACTTGTGAAATACCATAAAAATATTCCCAAATCAATTCCGGTTTTAATCCTGCTATTGCTTCTTTTGACATTTCTTCCCCTTTGAAATTTTTCGTTAGTGAATTAACTATGACGGATGTTTAAAATATCACCGTCTTTTGTGATATATTCCTTTCCTTCCAAACTCCATACACCTTCTTCTTTACATTTCGCAAACGATCCGAACTTAACAAAGTCTTCGTAATTTACTACTTCTGCTCTTATAAATTTATTGAAAAAATCTGTGTGAATAACTCCGGCTGATTGCTGGGCTGTGTAATTCTTTTTTATTGTCCAAGCTCTACATTCATCCTCACCAACGGTGAAAAACGATTGCAGCCCAAGTATTTCATATGATGTTCTTAATATTTTATCTAACGCCGATTCAGTGATTCCATAGTCAGCCATAAATTCTTTTTTATCCTCTTCATCAAGCGATGAAAGTTCATACTCAATCTTTGCTGAAAACGGAATTATTGTTGCCCCGATGCTCGAAAATTTATCTTCTATTTCTTTAATTACTTCTTCACTTTCTGTAATCGAGCTTTCGTCAAAATTAACTGCAACTGCCAGTTTTTTCAAAGTCAACAATTGATACCCGGAGAGTAGTTTTAAATCATTTTCATCTAATCTCATAATTCTTAAAGGCTTTTCTTCTTCAATAAATGCATAACACTTTTCAAGCAAAGGCAGCTCTTTTTTGAGTTTTTCATCTTTTGATTTCATTACTTCTTTTCTGAGTTTTTCCAATCTATTTTCGAGAAAAGCCATGTCAGATAACAAAAACTCAGATTCCAAAAATTCAATATCCCTTGCCGGATCAACACTGTTCATCGGGTGCGGGACTGCCTCTTCTTCAAATTGTCTGATTATATAAAAAAGTGCATCATTGTTTTTTACATTGTTCAAAAATTGAGAGGTGATTTTTACTTTACCGTCCTCAGCCATTCGTAAACCTGGTGTATCGTAAATCTCAACAGTTGCGTTTACTTTTTTCTTTGGATTAAACATCTCTGTCAATTTATCTAATCGAGCATCAGGTACTTTCACAACTTCTAAAGTTGCTTCTTCCTTCATTGCTTGTGCGGGATCAAATTCGTGTCCGGCGAGTGTGTTAAAAAGTGTTGTTTTCCCGGAATATTGTATTCCGACTAATCCAATCTGCATAAATAATTCTCACAAAATTTTTTGAATAAAGAAGATTAATATAGCATTTAAAGTCGAGGTTAGTAACTAAATTAAGATTCAATTTGGGTGTGTAAAGCAATTTCTTCAAGCACAGCAGAAACCTTTAAACACGCACTTATTTCCCCGGTAAAGACATTTGCTTTTCCTTTTACGTGGACTTCAAAAGTAAGATCTCTCGCCTTTTCAAACGAACATTTAGTTGCCTTCATTATCTGTGAGATTACCTCTTCAAAAGTGTGCCAGTCGTCGTTATACAAAATCACATTTAACGGAAGCCCTACGGTCGTTTCGTCCTTTATTTCCGGCTCAACTACGCCGGTTGTTTGTTCTTCGCTCATACAAATCCGAAATATTGATCACCATAAAATTTATAAAATTGTTAATAAAAAATAAAATTTAATATATTGCATGCATAATTTGACAATAAATCTTTATAATTATCCCTAGGAATTTAAGGAGGATTAATGAAAATAGTTGCATGCGTTAGTCATGTGCCGGATACAGCAGCTAAAATTGCAGTTGGTGCAGACAACAAATCTATTGATCCAAACGGAGTAACATTTGTCGTAAACCCATACGATGAATTTGCAATTGAAGAAGCCCTCAAAACAAAAGAAAGTTTAGGCGGAGAAGTTGTAATTTTAAGTGTTGGAAATGATGCAAACAAAGAAACAATTAGAAAAGCATTAGCAATGGGAGCTGACAGCGCTGTGTTGCTTAAAAGCGAAAACGAATTGGACTCTGTTTCAGTTGCAAAAGCCCTTGCTGAAGAAATAAAAGCTCAAGAAGCTAATTTAGTATTTTTCGGCAAACAATCAGTAGATTATGATAACTCAATTGTTGGTCAATTAACAGCTGAAATGCTTGGTTACAATTGTGTATCCGTAGTTGTTAACTTTAAACTTGATGGTGAAAAAATTACTGCAGAAAGAGAAATAGAAGGCGGAAGAGAAGTTGTTGAAACTTCATTACCTGCTGTAGTTACCGCACAAAAAGGTTTGAATGAACCCCGCTATGCTTCGCTAAAAGGAATTATGGCAGCAAAAAGAAAGACTATTGAAGAAAAAGATGCTGCTGGTTCCGATAGTTATGTTGAAGTAGTTGAAATGAAAAAGCCAGCTCCGAAACAAGCCGGAAAAGTGGTCGGTTCGGATGCAAGTGCTGTACCTGAATTAGTTCGTTTACTCAAAGAAGAAGCAAAAGTAATTTAAGGGGTTAAAATGGCAAATAAAGTTTTAGTTTTTATTGAACAAAGAAATGGGCAAATTAAAAAAGCCTCTCTCGAAGCTGCAAAAGCTGGTAGCGATATTGCTGCAAAATATGGCTGTGAAGCTGTAGCAGTTGCAGTCGGAAATGAAATTGAAGAATTATCAAAAGTTGGAAACTACGGAATAAATAAAGTTGTACACTTCAAGAATGCTGATCTAGAAAATTATTCAACAAGTGCTTACGGAGATGTTGTTGCTGATTATGCAAAGGAAGCTGGTGCAGATATTGTATTATTCGGAAATACAGCAATGGGAAAAGATCTTTCCCCTAAAGTGGCAGTCAAACTTGACGCAGGTATTGCAATGGACTGCGTAAATGTTGATTATGACGGTGATGACATTTTAGTTACACGTCCGGTTTATGCGGGCAAAGCATTGTTGAATGTGAAAGTAAAACCTGCAAATAAAGTTTTTACTCTCAGACCTAATGTTTATCAAGTTGGTGATTTATCAGATTCACAAGCAGAAGTTGAGGTAAAAGAAGTTGCTGAGCCAAATCTGAGTGCTAAAGTTGTTGAATTGAAAAAATCCGAAGGCAAACTTGATGTAGCAGAAGCTGAAGTAATTGTTTCAGGCGGCAGAGGCATGAAAGGACCTGAGCATTTCAATTTGGTTGAAGACTTAGCTGATGCATTAGGTGCGGCAGTTGGTGCTTCAAGAGCAGTTGTTGATGCCGGCTGGAGGCCTCATAGCGAGCAGGTTGGCCAGACCGGTAAAGTAGTTTCCCCTACTTTGTATGTTGCACTTGGTATTTCAGGTGCAATTCAGCATTTGGCAGGAATGAGATCGTCAAAATATATTGTTGCAATAAACAAAGATAAAGATGCACCTATTTTCCAGATTGCTGACTACGGAATTACAGGTGACGTATTTGAAGTTGTGCCGGCATTAGTTGAAGAGATTAAAAAAGTTAAGGAATAGATAAGTTTGAGTAAAGTTTTAGTTGAAATTGTAGGATTATCATCAAGCCCCTCAACCGGAGGGGCTTATGCTCTTTTATTAAAAGAAACATACGGTGTTCGCAGGCTACCGATTATCATTGGGGCATTCGAGGCACAAGCGATTACTCTTGAAATAGAAGGCATTAAACCACCCCGCCCATTAACTCATGATTTGTTAAAAAGTATAGTCGATGATGTTGGAGCACAAGTAACCGAAGTTTTCATTAATGAATTAAAAGACAATACATTCTTTGCAAAAATCATTATTGAGACTAGCTCTATAGAAAATGAAATTGATTCGCGGCCAAGTGATGCTATAGCCTTGGCAGTTAGAACAAGTGCACCTATTTATGTCTCGGAAGAAGTTATGAAATATGCATCTTTTGTTCCTTCAGGCGAAGGCAATGAAAAGAAATTTGAAGAGAATGTTGAGTTTGAATCAGAAGCTGAAGAAATAGAAGAAGAAAAAATTTCATTAAAAACAGAATCTGATTTGGGAACTCTGCAAGATAAACTTCGTGAAGCGATTGAGAATGAAGATTACGAAAGAGCTGCAAAGCTGCGAGACGAAATCAGCAAATTAAAAGGAGAAAACAATTAGTTAAAAATTATTTTCCCAATTTCACATTCGAGACATTTGTTTTTCGAGCAATTGCTTCTAAACAATTCAATCATACCTTGGGTGTAGACAGTCTTCTTTAGATAATCAGTCATATTAAGACTTTCAGCTACCTCTTTTACAATTTTATTGTCTACCCTTTGTTCATAAATACTATAGAGTTTTAGTACTTTTTTCGAATACTCTTCCATCCCAAAAATATCAAAATACACAGACAAGAATGGGAGAATCACATTTATGACAATTTCGTCTGCCCGAGATGCACCAATAAAATATTTAATTTCCCCTTGAGATGGCTGATCAAACACATAATGCTTTTGCCAAAAACCGCGAGACTTAATAACAAATAGCGATCGCAGAGAATTTACGAGTACACTAAGTTTTCTTATTTCTTTTACTTTCTTAATTAATTTTTGAACAAGACCGTCATATAAAATAGCATTAATTAATATTGCTCCGCCGGCAATTCTGATAGTAGGAAAGTTTTGCGGGCGTAATTTGAAGAAGTGCCATTGAGTTTCACAAAATGTTTGGCCATCATAAATAGTTTTAATGTCTTCCCATTTGAGATTAAGGTCTTTCGTATACTCACTAGTTTCTTCATCAGGAAGTTTATCAGATTTAGGAATAATCCCGGCAATATTAAATAACGCAGATTCAATTTTCAAATTATCATTGCCTAGCTTTTCCATAAATTTCAGATTAGCTGCTTGTGCTAAACTCATCATTATCGTTTTATTTTTAGAGTAGCCAAGTGCTTCAAAAACTATCTCGTATAAAACTTGTTCCCAAACTTTTTTATCCTTAAAATCATCATGAATGAATTTCCGTTCATTGAAACTGTCTGTCAAATCATAACCAATAACGGGTTCTTTAATCTGTTTTTCATTAATAAAAACAATTTCTTTTAATCTGCTAAAAATTCTCTTACATTTTTTGTCAAATCTCTCAATCCCCAATTGGGATATGTATTTTCTTTTTAATTCTTCTTCAATATGTTCAATTTCGCTACAACATTTAAGTTGATTACTTAATTTATGCTCAGACTTCTCTTTATTTCCATTTCCGTTAAACTTGTTGATTATATCACGATCAATATGATCCATCAAACTTAAAGTCGGTACTTTTCTACCGTCTTTAGTATAAACATACTGCTGTTTATTTTTATTAAACAATGAAACGTGAAGAATCAATTTGTCATACTTTTTATCGATATTGTGACCGTGTGATTTCCAATCATTGTAATCCGTATCAATTTCGATATCACCGACATACGTAAGGTTTCCAATTCTTATACGCGCATGTTTGAAGTCCGGGCCAGCTGTATCAAAATCTAGTTCGCCAACATCTAAAACAGTTACGTCTAATCCGGATAATGTTTGAAGGGAGTTATTGAAATTTTGTTTTTGCCAAATATCATATAATTGGAATTCAT
>JANQIV010000130.1 GCA_028282005.1 Melioribacteraceae bacterium
GGTTTATCAATTATTGTGAAGGATAAAAAATATTTATCCGATATAAAAAAATTGATTGAAATAAAAATCAATAATTGAACAGACTACGGAAATTATGGATGTAAATATTACTCTCCGCATCGCAACAATTGAAGATTTAGATTTGATGAGACATTGGGATAAACAGCAGCACGTTATTGATAGTGATCCGGATGATGACTGGGAATGGGAAACAGAACTTGGGCGCAACACAAAATGGCGCGAACAGTTAATCGCTGAAATAAACGGCCGGCCGATTGGCTTTATACAAATAATTGATCCCGCTGAAGAAGAATCTCATTATTGGGGTGATGTTGAACCAAACCAAAGAGCAATCGACATTTGGATTGGGGGAAAAAAAAACCTCGGTAAAGGCTATGGAACAAAGATGATGGAGTTAGCCTTCAAACGTTGTTTCTGTAATGAAAAAGTTACTGCTATTCTAATTGATCCGCTTGAAACAAATAAAGATGCTCACAGATTTTATGAACGACTTGGATTTAAATTTGTGGAAAAAAGAGTCTTCGGGAATAGTCACTGTTTGGTATATCGTCTTGAAAGAAATGAATGGGAAACAAAATTGACAAACAAAAATTAAAAAGTTAATATGCCAAAACACATCGGAATAGTAGCGTGCAGTTATCCCGGCGCAGCTCTTTGCTATCAAACAATTTGCAACGAAGGAGCAAAGTATTTGGGCGAACATGCGCACCCTGAAATCAGCCTCCACGGATTACCCTTGAGCGATTATATGGGTTGCATTGAAAAAGATGACTGGCAAGGTGTTGCAGATTTAATGCTGATCTCCGCAGAAAAATTGGCAAAAGCCGGATCAGACTTTTTAATTTGTCCCGATAATACTATTCATCAATCGTTTCCACTCTTAATAGAAAAATCTCCTTTGCCGTGGCTGCACATTGCCGAAGAAGTTGCAAAAGTAGCCGAAGAAAAAGATTACAAAAAACTTGGAGTTCTCGGCACAAAATTTTTAATGGAAGGCCCTGTTTACCCTGAAAAGCTGAGCGAAAAAAACATCTATTATTTAACACCCGACTTAGGAAAAAGAATTAAAATTAATGATATAATTTTCAGCGAACTTGTTTACGAAGTTATTAATCCAAAATCGAAAGAATATTTTTTATCGGTTGTTGACGTCTTAAAATCTCAAGGGTGTGATTCGGTTGTGCTTGGCTGCACTGAAATTCCTTTAATCGTTCTGCCTGAAGAATCATCGCTGCCAACATTGGATTCAACACGGTTACTTGCGAGGGCAGCTCTAAAACATGCGCTAAATTAAAAGTAATAGATTCAACAGGAACTATAACGAGGAATAAATGGCGTATTATATTGATTTACAGACCATCAGTATTGATCAATACAAAGAAATTTTAGAATCAGCAAATTTAATTCCAAGCTGGATGATCTTAAAGGAGAACATCCATGAAAATTTAGATATTATAAAAGCGCAAGGCATTCGGAATCTTGATGAATTGAAGCAAAGTTTAAAGGACAAAAGCAAAGTTCGAAAATTTTCAGAACAAAGCGGATTACCGGAAAATTACTTAAATGTACTCCGAAGAGTAATAAACGGTTATCATCCAAAGCCCAATAGAATAAAAGACTTCCCAAATATTAATAACGATGTAGCTATAAAGCTTGAGACAATTGACATAAAGAATACTTTGCATTTGTATAACGAAATTTTAACGGCTGGAAAAAGGAATGAGCTTACAAGTAAAACCGGTATTAGCAAAAACGAAATTATAAAACTTACAAAGTTAACGGACCTTTCCAGGATAAGATGGGTTAATCATACATTTGCATTTGTATTATTGGAAGCGGGCTTTGAAACAGCCGAGCAAGTTGCTAACGCCGATTATAACGAAATGTATAGCACCATAAGAAAGCTTAACAAAGAAAGAGAATTGTATAAAGGTAATATCGGTGCACATGATATGAAATTATGTGTGGAAGCTGCCCAAACACTCGATTTTGATGTTGAGTATTAAAAAATAAAAATGAATGTTTATAACAATTTAGTTTTTCCATTTATCAGTCTTTGTTTAATTTCATTAATAATTGGAATTATGCTAACAATAAAAGGCAGACCGTACAGTAGTGTTTTGTCAACACTGCACAAACTTAGTTCTTTTACGATTGGTGTTTTATTTTGTTTTGTATTTTACAATAATTTGAGACACAGCAGTTTAACAACATTAACTATTGTTTTAGCTGTTGGAGCTATTATATTTTTTATTGTTTCTACAGTAACCGGTTCTATTTTAATAAGTAGTGAAAATGTTAATCCGGTCACTAAAATTAATCATAGGATATTCTCAATTGCCACATATTTGTTGGGAATAATTTCTATATTTATGAGCAAATGAAATATTGATGAGTATTAAAAATTGGGATCAAACATGTTTAACGAACAAGAATTAAATGAAATCGATGTTTTAATCGAGACGGCATTGAAGGAAGATATTGCTTCCGGCGATATCACAACAAACTCAATAATTGGCGAAGATGAAATAGCAGAAGGCTATCTGCTCGCTAAGGTTGATGGTGTTATAGCCGGGCTTAATGTAGCTGAAATGGTCTTCAAAAAACTGGACGAAAATTTTGAGTTCAAACCTCTCGTGGCAGAAGGCGAAGCTGTAAAATCAAAAACTAAAATTGCGGAAATGAAAGGCAATTTGCGTGCATTGCTTACTGGTGAGAGAACAGCACTGAATTTTCTACAGCGAATTTCCGGTATCTCTACAGAGACCCAAAAATATGTCCACCATTTGGAAGGCACAAAAACTAAAATTTTAGATACACGCAAAACTGTCCCAGGCTTCAGACTCTTAGATAAATACGCTGTAAAAATGGGCGGCGGTACAAATCACCGTATTGGCCTTTATGACATGGTGATGATTAAAGATAATCACATTCAAGCAGCGGGCGGTATTACAGAAGCAGTAAACAAAGTTAGAAAAAATATTAGCGAAGCAATTAAAATAGAAGTAGAAACCACTAACCTCAAAGAAGTAAAAGAAGCAATTGAATGTGAAGCTGATATAATTATGCTCGACAACATGGAAACAAACGAAATGGCAAAAGCCGTTGAGCTTGTAAAGGGAAAAGCAAAAATTGAAGCATCCGGTTCGATGCATTTTCAAAGACTGCAGGAAGTAGCAGAAACCGGAGTTGATTATATTTCAGTCGGCGCGCTCACACACTCAATGAAAGCACTGGATATAAGTCAATATATCATTTAGTATAAAGTGCAAAGTTGAAAGTATAAAGAAAAACCGGGTAGTGTCATTCCCATGCAAATGGGAACCCAAAACTATGTATGTCACATTGAGCTTGTCGAAGTGTGAAGTATCCTGATACGTTTTCTTTTATTTTCTGCCTCGTCGGATCAGGATGACATGATCAACCGGGATGACTTTTTTATAATTGTCATTTCGACCTTAGGGAGAAATCTTCCGCTCAAAGATTTCTCAGTCGCCCGCTCCTTCGAAATGACACAAATGTAAAATAGATCATAAACTTTATTAAATAATATTTTGTATTTTTTCATGTACAAAAATTATTTAGTTCGTTGAAAGGAAGCGAAGAGATGATTGAAGAAATTAAACGTATGAAAGAGGAAAAGAATGCGGTAATCTTAGCACATAACTATGAAATTCCCGAAATACAGGATATTGCAGACTTTGTCGGAGATTCACTTGGCTTAGCCCAACAAGCCGCGAAAACAAATGCTGATCTGATAGTATTTTGCGGAGTCCATTTTATGGCGGAAACCGCGTCAATTATTTCACCTCAAAAGAAAGTTATAATCCCCGATCTTGACGCCGGCTGCTCTTTGGCTGAAAGCATAACCGGAGACCAATTAAGAGAATGGAAAGCTGAACATCCTGGAGCTGTTGTTGTATCTTATGTAAACACTACTGCTGATGTAAAAGCAGAGACCGACTATTGTGTAACTTCTTCAAACGCGTTAAAAGTTGTGCAGTCAATTCCGGCTGATAAAGAAATTCTATTTTTGCCTGACAGATTTTTGGGACAGTATGTTCAGGCTGTTAGCGGCAGAAAATTAAATATCTGGCAAGGTGCTTGTCACGTGCACGAAAAAATCGGCGACATTACTTTTGACGACGCACGCGAAAAACACCCGAATGCAGATTATTTAATTCACCCCGAATGCGGATGCTCATCTTCGTGTATGTTAAAATCTACAATGTACGATAACTGCAAAGACATTCATATTTTCTCAACCGAAGGAATGATAAACCACGTTAAAACTGCTCCGGCTGAGGAATTTGTAGTTGCAACTGAAACCGGCATTCTGCATAGAATGAAAAAAGAAGCGCCAAATAAAAAATTCTATCCGGCTGATGAAAACTCTGTCTGTGAATACATGAAAATGATCACAATGGAAAAACTTTACAAATCCCTCAAAGAAGAAGTTTACGAAGTTAAAGTCCCCGAAGATTTAGCCGAAAGGGCAAGGCTGCCTATACAAAGAATGCTTGAGATTGTTTAGTCCTAAATTTTAAAGCTGTTCCGAAATTATCTCGAACAGCTTTAAAATTAATTACCCCGAAATGAAAAACCAACTACTAAGCCAACTTTGATTTATTATCAAAAATTCGTTTCTTTATAAGCTGTTTCTTGATTAAAAATCTGACTCAATAAGACGCTAATGAGTAAAATATTTGTAATTATTCTACTTCTCTTCACTTCTGAATTATTCTCCCAAGAATATATTATTAGAGAATACAGAAAAGAAAACGAATTGGCTAACCAGTTTTTTTTATACGGTGTAGAGATGCCTGGGCCAATACTTTACTTTTTGTCCAAAGACAAATTCATAAGCTATGATGGAGATAAGTTTACAAGCTTATATAATTTGGAAATGTCCAAATATCCTAGAAAAAAGATCTTGAGGGATGAGTTCGACAATCTTTGGTTTATCGGAAAAGATACAAATTTTGTGTTTGTAAAATTTGACGGACATTCATTTGAAAAAATTAATTTCCCTGAAAAAATAAATTCCCTCCCCATATTTACAGTATCGAACGGCAAAATATTTCTGGGAGGAAATGCAGGTGAATTTTATTATTATCAAAAAGAACAATGGCATAAATATGATTTACCCAAAGATTTTCGTAATGCAATTGTAACAGATATGCAAATAATTGATGAGAATCTTTTTATTAGTACAAAAAAGGGAATGTTTTACTTCAAAGCGGATTCCTTTTCGTCTTATAAAAAAATAACACCAGAGCCTGTTCACACAATTTATTACGATAAGAATAATGGCAAAACTTATATGTTAATGAATAAAGCTTTCGGAATTTATCAAAGTGGGAAGCAGGATATCATTACAAACAATATATCAATTATTAATAGATACGATTCCTTTTACATTAACAGAATATCTAATGACAATCTGGTTATTGGTGCCGGTGTTTCACATTATTTGTTTAACGAAACAAACAAAAGTTTTGAAGTACTCGAGAATGTAATTGATATAAAAACGCACAGAAGCACATATTCTTTTAAAGATTCATTTAATAATATCTGGATAACTTCCCCGCTTGGATTAACTAAAGCAACAAAGTCGGTATTTAAAACCTATAAAAAGTCTGATGGACTATGGGAAAATGATGTAACCGCAATTGCTCAATTTGATAACGGAGATGTAATTCTAGCCCATAAAAAAGGACTTACATTAGTAAAAGATAGAAAATTTATAAAAGTACCAATTTTAAAAACCATTAGTGGTAAACCTCCCCATATAATAGATTTGATTATTGATTCAAAGCAAAGGGTGTGGTTTGTTATTCAGTATGAGGGAATAGGCAGAATTGATGATATCAATGCACCCGAGCAAATTAAGTGGTTTCGTCCTGAAATCCCCGAAAATCATAAATACAACTCTATCCAACTTTTAAAAAATGATGATATCTTCTTAACTACAGGAAGTGTTTTTTTTAATATATCCGATGACAGTGTTAAGCAGCTTTGCGAACTTAATCCTAATTTAAGACAATATAGCAGAAGAGCAATAACAATCTCTGATTCTATAATTGTAATAGCCGGTAAAAAAGGACTGATTTTTTATAACATTAACAAAAATAAAATCAAAGGAAGCTTTTCAGATATTAGAGAATTATTTTCAGTTTGTCTTTATAAAAATAAATTATTAATCGGAGGTAAAGAGGGTTTATATGAGTTCAATGACGAACAGATTAAGCCCTTTCTGAACTTCAATAAATTTAAAAGCCATGTATATTTTATAAAGTACGTTAAACAAAAAGATAAGCTATGGGTAGGAACAAACAAAGGTTTGTATAAATGGGGAAATAGCAAGTGGGAAAATTATCAAGTTTCTGAGGGATTGCCTGATAATGAAATCAACAGAAGTGCTTTCCTATTCAATACAAAAACTGAAGAAATATGGGTTGGAACCATTGGTGGATTGGCTATTTTCCAGGATAGCCTTGCACATCTTTACAAAACCAAACCCGTGTTAAAAATTAAAAATTTTATCGTAAATGATGAATCTGTGAATCCAATATCAAATATCATTGAATCAAACGACGGGAATATTGATCTGGATCTAAAAGGAATTAGTTTATATAATAATCCTGAAATTAACTATGAAGCTACTCTATCGGGACTTGATATTGAATATGCAGAAGAATATTTAACTGATGATAATGGAATTGTATTTGAAAACTTCCCAAATGGTTTTTACGAGTTTCAGGCTTTTGCTTTTGACAAGTTTGGTAATAAAAGTGAAGCAGTAAAGATTAATCTTAAAGTCAATAAACAAAATTGGTCTGCTATTCTCTATGTTTTTCTTCTTCTTTTTGGGTTAGTTTTAACCATAATAATCTGGAGAAAAAAAGCTAATCCGGGAATTTCTCCAACACAAGAAAAAGAAATCGGTTTTTCGAATAAAAGCTATAACATTATTACCTTTGGTAATTTTTCAATAGCATTAAAAGAAAATCAAGATTTAGGTACTCAGTTTTCTCCCCAGTCAAAAGAATTATTAATTTTGTTGATTTTAAATTCTTTTAACGGAAACAGTACGGCAAAAGGAATAACCTCTGAAAAAATTGGCGAAACTATTTGGAGAGAACCTTCAACACAAAGCACAAAAAACAAAAGAAATCTTGCCATTAAAAAATTAAGAGAACTTCTCTCTAAAAATGAATTAGGCATTGTAGAATTTTATGACAATAAATGGATTCTTAAACTTAACGAAAACATTGCAATTGATTATTTTGATTGGCAGCTACTAAGAAAAAAATTAAGGGCTGAGAACTTAACAAATCAAGGCGAGATAAAAAACTTTTTAAGCGTAATTCGGAGAGGTACTTTTTTAAGTAATCAATCATTTCATTGGATTGAGGACATTAAAACATGGCATAATAACGAATCGGTTCAGATTCTTTCACGAATTATCAGAAAAGAAAATTTTGACTTAGATTTGCGCTTGGAAACAGGTGAAATTCTGAATGCTATCGATCCCTTAAATGAATCTGAAATGAAATACTACATAAACCTTTTGCACAAATCAGAAAAACACTCAAAAGCAGCTTATGTTTATGAACAATTCTGCAACGAATACCAAAAAATATTCAATAAAAATTATAAGTTAGATTTGAATGAAATCGTGAGTACATAGTCTAAAATTAAACAAAGATTTGATACTTCTTAATAATATTTTGTCACATAGAAACCCACTTCGACCCCCTTCGGAAACCCTTTTACGCTTCGCTCTATATTAAATTATTCGATAGAATATTCATATTTAGATAACATCGAAGGTTTAAAATGAATTTATACTCTAAAAAATGTGCGAAAGCAAAAATTTATAATTCTCTCTTGTTCTGCCTATTATTTTGTTTTACCAATCTTACTTTTGGACAATCAAGGGAAACTTTTGAAGACGAAACAAATGGTACTACAACTTTTACTGATAATGGCCAGGGATTCGAAATATCAGGAACTTTTTTTAATGTCAATTCATTTGGAGGCGCTGGATGGAATGGAGTAGATGCAGCCGATAATAAATTTGTAGATAATACAGGTGAAACAGCAAATAATGATGGAACAACATTTTCAATTTTTTCTGACGATGGTACTGATTTTGTTGTTATAGACTTGTTTGTCTATTGTGCAAATACTTCTCTTTTAGCTCATTCAGGAACCATATCATTTACAGGCTATAAAGATGGTAACGCTACTTCAGTTTATACATTTACTAGAACCAGTGGATTTGCTAATGTTGTCACCTTTTCTCCAAATAATGGATATACACATATTGATTTTGAAACCGATGGTGCTTCAGATTACACTGATGATGATATTGATTCATTAGTAATTACTTCTACTCGAGATCTTGAATATATTGCATTTGATGCTTTCCAATGGGATGTTGCAGTAGTCCCTGTAGAACTAATTTCATTTACTGCTTTAGTTAATGACAATTCTGTTGAATTAAACTGGGAAACAGCAACAGAAATAAGTAATTACGGATTTGAAATAGAAAGATGTGAGACGGAAGAGGTAAGAAGTGAGAAGTGGGAAAAAATCGGTTTTGTAATTGGTCATGGTAACAGTAATTCACCAAAATCTTATAAATTTATAGATGAGAAAATTTTCGGTGGGGATTACAGCTACAGACTAAAACAAATAGATTATGACGGACAATATGAATATTCGCCTACTGTGAATGTATTTCAAACAATTTCAACAGAGTTTGCTTTGGAACAGAACTATCCAAATCCATTTAATCCAACAACAAGAATAAGATACAGCATTCCGATTCAAAGTAGAGTAAACATTGCTGTTTATAATACTTTGGGACAGCAAGTAAAATTGCTGGAAAACAGAGTTCAAAATACTGGCACTTACGAGCTTAACTTTAAAGGGGAACAATTAGGCAGCGGGGTGTATATTTACAGAATGGATGCGGAATCTACAGACGGCACAAGTTCGTACAGTAAAATTAATAAGATGGTTCTCCTTCGTTAAAACTTAGGTGAACAAGTGTTGATAAAATGATTACGGTTTTTTGTAAGGACAACTCATGAGCTGTCCGAGAACTAGATTATTGAGATTACTTCGTCGTCCTAACCGGACTCCTTGTAATGACATTATTCAGACTAGCTCAGTGTTCATGACGATTTTCAGCTACCATCCAAAGAATGCTTGATATTGTTTAGAATTTCTTTCAAACTCAAAAACTTTAAAAGCTGCAAAAAATCATTTTTTTGGAGCTTTTTTTTTGATTTTGCTGACATTTAATTTTATAAATACCTAAAAAAATAATATATTCATACTCGATACATCTTATTGAAAATTATTCAATAATAATGTCTACAATTGTTCATCAATAATTATCATTCAGCATACAACTAATTAATTTTAGATAAGTAAGCTTTTTAATTAAACGAGTCTATGTTTTTATGAATAATTATCATTTTATATCGGGCTTACCAAGATCAGGCTCAACTCTACTTTCCGGGATATTAGTGCAAAATCCACAATTTCATGCTGGAATGAGCAGTCCGGTTGGTTCTTTAATTAATGGTATTTTAGAACAGATCGGCGCAGGCAGTGAGTTTTACAGTTTCTTTGATGAAGCAAAACGAAAAAAAATGTGTCAGGCAATTTTTAATGCTTATTATGAAAACGAATCCGATAAAGATGTAATTTTCGATACAAACAGAATGTGGGCTGCCCGCCTTCATCAGTTAGTTGAATTATTTGATGATTTCAAAGTCATCTGCTGTGTTAGAAACCCGGCCTGGGTAATGGATAGTTTTGAGCAGATTTACCGCAAAAATCCTTTTAACTATAGTAAAATGTTTTCACCGGGAAACAGACACACAGTTTATTCAAGATGTGAAAGCATGATCTCCGGCGGAATTGTCGGTGCAGCATGGTCGGCATTAAAAGAAGCATTTTACGGAGATTATTCCGAAAAGCTGCTTTTAGTTGATTACGATTTACTTGCACAATACCCGGAGAAATCAGTTAAGCTGATTTATGATTTTATAGATGAACCTTACTTTGATCATGACTTTGACAATGTTGAATATTCACATGACGAATTTGATTACACAATAGGCGTTAAAGGATTACACGAAGTAAAAAGAAAAGTTGAGTATAAAAGTAGAAGGTCGATATTGCCCCCCGACCTTTTCAAAAAATATAGCGAAATGGCATTTTGGCTTGATACTGCCGGTACGGCCGCAAGCGTTATTGCACCGAAACCAACAAAGATTGAAAAAATAACCGAGGGAGAATAGGATATGGGGAAAAATTCTACAAATTTTATCGGGAATAAATTTATTCCGTTAGCATTATCATTTACATCAATTTCTTTAGCCGGTAATGTTGGGAGTTATTACCAAACACGAAACAGCTATTCGGGGAATTATAACAAAAACTTCATTGAAGCCGGATTTACTCCAATATCCTCAAATAAAGTTTTTCAAAATTATGGAGACTTTCTTAATCAATCTCAAGATGGTTTTCATTTTGCAAAAGGAAGATTAGTAAAAGAATTAATAATAATTGATGCCGATGTCCAGGATAAACATGTGTTTTATAAAATGAATAATCCATTTGCTGAAGTAGTGGAAATAAAAGATGGAAGCGGAATACTTGGTCTATTTAATACTCTTTCAAAATATAAAGATTTAGATGCAGTTCATTTAGTATCTCACGGCAAGTCTGGTTCTTTGCAAATTGGCGGAGAAGAATTAACAAAAGATAGCTTAGAAAAAAATGTTGAGGCTTTTACAGCCATCAACAAATCAATAAAAAGCGGTGGTGATTTACTGCTTTACGGCTGCGAAGTAGCAGAAGGCAAAGATGGTGAAGACTTTCTTCAAATCATAAAAGGCAACACCCATGTTGATGTTGCAGCATCTGATGACAAAACCGGCAATCAACAATATTTTGCAGACTGGGACTTGGAAATTCAAATTGGTGATATTGACGCAGTACCGGTCAATGAATCAATAGCAATGAAAGACTTTACAGGTGCTTTGCAAGTTACTTTTTCAATGAATAGTGCAGATATCGTAACGGCAGGAGCTTATAGTCCTGCCTCATCTGATGCCCAAGTTCATGAAAATGGCGGAACATCTTACACCCTGACAATAAATGGTAAAGATGATGGTACATTTGCAAACGGTACATACATTTATGTTGGTGGCGGTGGCGGTGGTCTTGAATCAACAATATATTTGACTATTTCTAGTGGTGGTCCACAATTTGATCCTCAATCTGTATATGTTTATTCATCTATTGCCACAACAATTACTGTTTCCAGTAATGTAAGTGGTAGCACAAATTATGCATTACCACTAAACTCAGGCTACACATTTGATTTAACTGGACTTGCATCAAATACCACTCAACTAACAATATCTAGTTCAGTAAATTTTTCTGGCCATGTTGATGAACTAGTTTTAACAAGCATTTTACCAGTAGAACTGACTTCATTTACAGCATTATTAAATGATAATTCAGTAGAGTTAAACTGGGAAACAGCAACAGAAGTGAACAACTATGGATTTGAAATAGAAAGATGCGAGACGGAAGA
>JANQIV010000132.1 GCA_028282005.1 Melioribacteraceae bacterium
AATTACTGACGCAGCAACAGTAAAATATTATTCAGGTGGATGGAGAGATTTCGGTACAACAGAAAATGGAATTACAACAAAAGAGTTGCTGCCGAATAATTATAGTTTTAGAATGACGTATGAATATATTTCAAAAGATAAAAAGCAGGACATAGCAACCAATAATGTGGTGAGTTACTCAACAATAGATTGCGTATTTCGTGTTATTAATTCAGAAAGTCAACCAGTTGACGGAGCTGTAATTTCATATTATTCGGGTGGTTGGAGAACAATAGGCACCACAGTAAGTGGAGAAATAAATAAAGAATTATTTCCTGCTAATCTGAGTTTCCGTGCAAATTATCAAGGCAAGAATACAGATAAAAAACAAGATACTTCAACAAATAATGTTGTTGAAATAAGTGTTGAATAAAATTTAGGATAATAAAATGGATATATTAAAAAAACTTATAGTGGTATTAATTTTAGTTAATACTGTTTTAAATGCCCAAAAAATTTATGAGTTGCCTTTGAACTCTGAAGGCAATATCATAAAATTAGGTGTTGTTAATAGCTCTGATGTTGATATGGAAAATATTAGAGTTTCAGCGGTAGAATATCCTGAATGGATAAAATTTGGAAATGACTGGCAATCATTAGATGTAATAAAGGCGGGAGAAAGATCACTTGCTTCGTTCATTTTTGATGTTACTAGTCAAGCTCCCCTGAATACAGAAGAAAAAATAAAATTTATAGTTTCTTCGAACAAAGGTATGTTGTGGCAAAAGGAAATAAAAATTGTTACAGAACTTCCAAAAGAATTTTCACTTGAGCAAAATTACCCGAATCCTTTTAATCCTGAGACTACAATTTCATATCAATTACCTGAGGATTCCAAAGTAACAATAAAAATATTCGATATTCTTGGTAAAGAAGTACATACATTAATTTCCGAAAATCAAGCGGCTGGAATACATAAGCAAATATGGAATGCTTCTAACTTTGCCAGCGGATTATATGTTTACCAATTAATAGCAGAATCCGTTTCCGGTGAACAGAAAGTATTCAGAAAGAAAATGATGCTTGTAAAATAGTATCAATAAGCATTGAATATCTAGAAAAAACCTTTAGGAGAATAATTCTTTGAAGGTTTTTTCTTAAACTTCTGATTTAGCAAACAAGCTAAGATATTTGTCCAATTCGCATTTTTATTTTTCACTAATCAAAATTACTAGAAATAATTACATTATTTGAAGAATTTTCAAGTAATATTTACCGAAAAAACATCTTTCTTAATTATTTTTTAAAAAATTATTCTTGTCTTTTTTAATAATATTTTGCTATTTTTAATCAAATGTAAAATTTACCAATCTGAGGGCACAGTTGGTTCGGTATTTGCTGAAACATGATAAACAAAAAAAAGATAGTTAAATGGGTCAGCAACAATTATTATTAATAGTACTAGGAATTCTCATCGTAGGATTAGCTGTATTTATTGGGATAACTTATTTTACTCAATACGCAGCCGATTCCAAAAGAGAAATTTTGACCGGTGAATTAGTAAATATGGCAGCAATGGCACAACAACATTACAGAAAACCCAGCTCAATGGGTGGAGGTAACCGTTCATTCAACGGTTCAAATGGGGGAAGGTCGTGGACAATTCCTGACGAGATTATAAGCAGCAGTGCCGGATATTTCAGAATAACCGAGACACAAACTGATTCAGTTAAAATATTAGCAACGGGAAATGAAATTGTTACCGGGAATGATTCAGTAAAAGTAACTATTACCATTGGGCCAAGTACTTACCAGGTAACAATTATCAATTAGGGAAACTATTACGTGTAACTTTTACTGAACTAAACAAAAAAAATGAAAAATAAACAAATAGAGAATGGCACAATTAATTATACTTATCTTCCAAAATAAATAATCAAACAAAATCATAACAAACAAAAAGGAGTTATATTATGGGTCAACAACAATTATTACTAATCGTTCTAGGTGTTATTATTGTTGGTATCGCAGTAGTTGTTGGTATTAACGTATTTACAGCAAGCAGTGTTCAAGCTAATAGAGACGGCCTTATTGCTGACTTAACAAACCTAGCTTCAATGGCACAACAATTTTACAGAAAACCTGGTGCTTTAGGTGGTGGTGACAATAGTTTTGCTAATTGGGACGTTCCTGAAAATCTAAAAACTACAGGTAATGGTACATATGCAAGAACAATTACAGGTGGCGGTACTGGTGTAACTATTGTTGGTACTGGTAATGAAACAGGAGATAACGGTTCTAGTGCTGTACTGGTTACGATGTACGTTAATTCGACGTCCATTGACTCGACGATTATAGGTAACTAACTTATCCTACATCACAATTAAAAAATTGTAAAGGCTGGTAGAATTTATTAAATTTTACCAGCTTTTTTATTATTAATAAAAAATGATATGATAGAACTTAGGTTTTCAGGTACCAGGCCAAATGGCCAGTCAATAAGCGGAAGTTTTAATGCTGCTTCTCTTTCTGAAGGAAAGAAAAGAGTAGGACTTCTTGCCGAAAAAAATAAACTCACCATAAATAAGATTGAAAAAAAGTCTACGTTTATTTACAAAGTCAGAAAGGGATCTGATAAGCCTATAAAAGGTGAGCAGAAAGCCTTTTCCAAAGAAGAAGTTGTAAATGCACTTACAAAACTAGGCTATGAAGTTATTTCTGTAAATAAATATGTTTTTGAATGGCAGCCGAAACCGCCAACACAAGATATAGTGTCATTTGTGAAGATTACTGCTGAACTTCTGGAACAGAAACTTCCTTTTAGCGAAATTATTACTCTACTAATTAATGACATTGAAAACAAAACATTACGTGAAACTTTAAAACAAATTAATAATGATTTGAAAAAAGGTGCTGATAGTCAAACTGTTTTTATGCAGTATGAAGGGGTGTTTGGCAAATTTACAGCATATATGCTTGGACTTGCATCAAAGTCAGGTAACATGGCTGAAATTTATAAGGCCACTGCAAAGTTTCTTGAACGTCAGCAGGAATTCAAAAAAAATATTCGTAGTGCATTATTAACACCTATGATAACTCTTTTTGTTTTATTCTTAGCTGTTATATTTTATGTAGGTTACATATTCCCTGAAACCGCAAAGCTTTTCCAAAAGTTTGATATTGAATTACCCCCATTAACAGCAATAACTTTGGATGTGAGTGATTTCCTAATTGGAAATATTTGGCTTGTTCTTCTTGCTATGGTTCTACCGCCGATCTTAATTTGGCAGTGGGGAATGACAAAAAAGGGAAGGCTGATATTAGACAGGTACATGTTAAAAATGCCGATAATGGGGGGACTTATCCATAAAACCTTAATAGAGGTTTTTTGCCGCGTTTTTTATACACTGTATAGTGGTGCAGCAGAAAGTATTGAGCCAATTAAAATTGCTGCAGAAGCAAGCGGGAACGTGTATTTTGAAAATCAAATAAAAACCATTTCAATACCACTTATGATTAAAACCGGTGCCGGTGTGTCGGAATCGTTTGAAGCAAGCGGTGTATTTACCGATACTGCAATTAACAGATTCCATTCAGGGGAAGAAACCGGAACAATTAAAAACACAGCATTACAATTAGCTAATTATTACGAAAGTGAAACAGTGTTTAGAATGAAAAACATTATCGAAATGATTCAAGTATTTATCGCTATGATAATTATGATTGTAATGATAGGCTTAACACTCGTTTCGGCAGAAACAGCAACTATAAGTCCGAAATCACCAATGTTAGGTTAATTTAATGTTAATAGGGTAAGCAATGTTAGAAGCTAATTTAGAGTTAACTGACAAAATAGGATATTTACTTCTAAAAAAAGGTATTATTGACACTCAAATTCTTGAGAAAGCCTTACAAGAAAAACAAAATGATCAATCGAATTTAAAAAGAAATCTTGCGCAAATATTAGTACAAGAGTTTGATTTCGACCATGATACTATTTTTAGAGAAGTTGCTGTATTATATGCTTTCAAAGAGCTTAATATTCACCCTGATGAATTACCTGAAGAACGAACTAATGAAATTAAAAGATTAATTGAATCTCAAGACGATGAAGTTAAGAAAATGCTTGCTACTCATATGGTTCTTCCATTTAAATTCGATGAACGTATTAGAGATAAATTAATTTTAGCTGCAGTTGATCCAACCGATCGTGCATTGACAAAAATAGCATACAGCCTTAATGCAAAGAAGTATGAGATTAATTACTTAAGAAAAAGAGATTACGATAAACTCATTCAGATAATAATGCCTCAGCAGAATGAATTCCTTCAGATGATTGAAGAATCTGCTGAAGAGTTATCTATCGAACCTGAAGAAGTCGGCATTGATGAAGAAGAAATTGATTCTGAAATCAACAAAAGTGCACTTATAAATCTAATTGAAGGTGCACTTGTTGAAGGCGTTAGAAAAGGGGTGAGTGATTTGCACATCTTCCCTGTTACCGGCACATCTACTGAAATACATTTTAGAGTTGATGGTAAACTTCAAAGATGGTATAGGCAAGATGGAACAAGGCCCGAAGCTGTTATGGCTGTTATAAAAGACAGGTCCAAGGGGATGGATAGGTTTGAAAGAGAGAGAGCCCAAGATGGTTTTATCCAAAGAGAAATTGACGGCCATATTATTAGATTCAGGGTTTCAGTATTGCCAATGGTTGGTACGGAATTAAAATACAAGTTTGAGTCTATTGTTATTAGAATTTTGGATGATAGAAAAGTAATTAAAGATCTCAATAAATTAGGTCTTGTTGGTTATGCAAGAGAAGTTTTTGAAAAATCGATCCGACAGCCGCAAGGTATGGTGATTCTTACCGGTCCGACAGGTAGTGGTAAAAGTACAACGCTGGTAGCTGCTTTATATCAAGTGATTACTCCTCAAGTAAATGTACTTACAGTTGAGGATCCTGTTGAATATGTAATTGAAGGTGCAAGGCAGTTGAAAATTGGTTACAAAATGAACTTTGAACAAGCTATTAGAGCAATATTACGACATGATCCTGATATTGTTCTAGTGGGTGAGATGCGTGATAAAGAAACAGCAGAAACAGCTATTAAACTTGCTAACACAGGCCACTTAACATTTTCAACACTTCATACTAACGATGCACCAAGTGCGGTTGCAAGGTTATATAAAATGGGTGTTGAACCATTCTTAATTGCATATGCAATAAATCTAATCGTTGCACAAAGACTTATAAGAAGAGTTTGTAAAGAATGTAGAAAAGTAGTTAAAAATTTTGATCCATATTCTATACCTGATACAGTTTTCAAACCTGAAGACTGGAATGATAAAACTATTTATGAAGCAGTTGGCTGTCCTAAATGTAATAACACAGGTTACAAAGGTAGGCTAGCAATTCACGAAGCTTTATACTTTAGTAAAGCAATTAGAAATATAATTGTTCGTTCGGGTGAAGAAGTTGATGAAGAAGCAGTTAGGGTACAATCAAGAAAAGACGGTACTTTAACATTGAGAGATTCAGGTTTAGAAAAGGTAATGCAGGGATTAACAACAGTTCAAGAAGTGCTCGCCGCCACAACAGAAGGTTAAAAAAAGAAATAACTTAAATATATTATTATAAAGTTCGATAATAAATAACAATTATATTCATTATATTTACTAACAACTTATGCTAGAAGAAGCTAAAAATATCTTAAAGGAGTTTGCTTTAAGAATTCCTGAAACCGAGATGGGTCCGGATAGGGTAAGGTTTGTTTTTGAAAATATTAATGATTTACCTCATAACAATAAACTATCCCTAATTCATTTGATGAATTCTATATTATCTCTTATGGTTGAAAGAGATGCTTCTGATATTGAACTTGGTGGACATGGAACCGATGAGCATATTTGGTTTAGAATTTTTGGTAACAAAGCCAGAGTGAATGACACTCCCAAATTTACAGTTGACGAAACAACTGTTTTAATCTCAAGCTTATTAAACGATAATCAAAGAAATACATTACTAAAAAAACGTAATCTCGATTTTAGTTATACCTTCAATTATCCTAAGACAAATACAAATATTAGATTCAGAGCAGATACCTACTTTGACCTGGACTCTCTCGCATTAAACATGAGAGCTATTTCTGCAAGTACCAGACCGATTGAGTCATTGGAGTTTCATCCATATGCCGTAAAGATGATGAGCCATAATTTTATGAAGTTTGGTTTGTCTTTGGTTACCGGAATTACAGGTTCGGGAAAATCAACTACTTTAGATTCAATTATTGCTTACCATAACAACTTTGATCCGGCACATGTTGTTATAATCGCTGCACCAATTGAATATGTTCATAAGTCAAACAAATGTATAGTTAGACATAGAGAAGTCGGAAGGGATGTTATGTCATTTAAAGAAGGTGTTATACAAGCTTTAAGACAAGATCCCGACATAATAGTTATCGGTGAGATGAGAGATCCGGAAACTATTTTATCTGCATTAGAAGTAACAGATACCGGTCATAAAGTATTTTCTACATTGCATACATCGTCTGCAGTTGAATCAGTAGATAGAATTATAGCAGAAGTAAATCCTGTTGAACAGGAAAGAGTTAGGTACAGACTAGCAGATGTTTTGGTATCTGTAGTTTCACAAAAGCTTATTCCTAGTACTGATGGTAAAAGGGTAATGGCAAAAGAAGTATTGATAGTAACTCCAAGTGTAAGGGCTGCAATTAAAAATAACAATACTAGTGAAATTTACGGTATGATTACACAAGGTAGTCCTCAAGGTATGATAACAATGGAACAAGATTTGCTAAGACTTTATCAGAAAAGAAGAATCACAAAAGAAAATGCAATATCATATTCCAATAATAAAACAAGGATGCTTCAAATACTCAAAGCCGTGTAAATTATGAAACCGTACATTTTTTTATACTGTGAAGGTAGTGAAAACAAATTAGTTGTTTTCACCAAAGATAAAAACGGAGTAAAGCTCTTAAAAATTGCTTCGGTAAAATCATCTGCATCAACGGGAACTGAAGCCGAACAAGTTTCAGATTTCAACTTGGATGACATGGGCGGTGAAATATCTTTTGACAAACTTGATAGCACTGATTTTAACAGCACATCTACTGAAACTGATGTAAGTGGAATTAACAATGCTCTGCTTGATGTTAAATTAAACCAATCACAATTTATCCCTATAATTACTGAACCTGTTGCTAATTATCACATTTATGATGGTCCAGTTGAAGAGGATAAAAATAAACTCATTGAAGCAATTATTACTGATATTCAAAATACAAAAGGATATTACGTTAGTGATGATTTAATTGATTGTACAAAACTTAACGACAATGGAACACTAGGTGTTTTTGTTGAAGGTGAAATTCCTTGTGTAGGAATTGTAAACTCGTTAGCAATATTAAACGGAAGAAGATACTATAAAATTCCAACCATTAAGAGTGCCGAAATCTCTTTAGCATATTATGTTTCTAAAACTACAAAGTTTTATCCTGAAGATTATTCTTTAATAATCTATACCGGTAAAGAATACAGCAAGTTAATATTTCTTGAAGGACAAAAACTAAAACACATTGGTACTACTTTAGATATTGGTACTCAGAACCTTCATACTTATGATGTTTACTTTTCTAAGATACTTCTTGAAATGGAAAATGGTGGTATCCCAAGATTAGACAATGTAATTCTCTGCGGTGAAGATAGATCTGAAAATTTAGTATTGTCGTTTTACGGCACTTTCCCTGAAGCAAATGTAAATGAGTTATCATTTGATACGATTGATAAAAGTTATTTAAATGAAGAAGCGGAAAAAGAACTATCGAGTTTTTCTATTCCAATTGCAAGCGCTATTGAATTTTTTGATGAGCTTGATAGCGGACACAAAGGCATTAACATACTTCCCAAGTACATTCAAGAAAATCAAAAGTTCTTACAATTCGGATGGCACAGCTATGCTATTTTCCCATTATTGTTTGCTGCGACATTTTATTTTACAACAGAGATACTCTCAAACAATAAAGAGACTGATGAGCTAGACAGAGAAATTAGCAGGCTTAAAATTCTGCAACAGGAAAATATGGAAATAATTGATCAGATTACTCCACTTGATATCAGGATTAAAAATTTCTCTAAAACACAAGCCATTTTAGATAGCGCTACTGCAGGCACCGAAATTTGGGGAAACTTGCTAGACAAAGTTTCATCATTTACTGAAAGAAGAAGAAATTTTTGGGTATCTAAAGTTGAAACAATAAGACAAGATAATGTTAAGTTTTCTGGATATACTTTATCACGAAGGTCTATAACTGAATTTGCAAGGGATAATAACTCCTCTACCCTTGATAAAATTGTTTACGAACCTTTGAGAGATAATAATGCATTTACTTATGAAGTTACTTTTCCCATAGAACAAGAAAAGATTACGACAAAATAATGGATCGTAAAGTTAAAAATACAATAATACTCATCGTAATATTATTTATGATAATAATTGCGGGCGGAGTATTCACTTTTGTTTTTCAGAAAGGAAAAATTACTGAAAAGAAAAAAGAAATAAGTGACTTAAATTTAAATGCATTTAATACGGAAGATTTATTAAAACAATTAGATACATTAAAACAACAAGCAGCTCAACTGGATTCTATTCTTGATCTTAGAAAATACAATATCCCGGTAAATCTTCATCAATCAGATTTTTATGATTTTGTAAATCAGATAAGCTTGAATTTCAACCCAAAGTCTCATGTAAATATTGAATATCTTGAATTAATTGAAGATGTTAATTTCAAACAATATTCCTACAAAATAACTGGGCGTGCGTTTTTCAACGATTTATATAAACTAATTTTTGCAATTGAACAAAGTAAAGAATTAAAGAAAATTACAACATGTAACTTCACTGATTTTATTATGGTTGATGATTCTGAAATAGCTCATTACCTGGTGGACTTTACAATTGATGTATTGGTTTATCATTCTGATAATGACAATTTTGCTTCATCAGTATTAAAAGAGAATCGATTAATCCCTAATCCTATTTATGATATTTACTTTCCACTTATTAGAAATGAAATACCACCAAACGTTGATAATTTGCTGGATGTTCAAACAGCGGAATTGTTAGCATTGATACCTGACGGAGCTTTTGTTGCAAATGCTTCAGGTGAAACGTTTTTACTTATCGAGGGTGACCCGGTCTATTTAGGTTACCTTACCGAAATTGATTTTGAGAATGATGAAGTTCGTTTTGTTCTTAATAAAGGTGGAATTATTGAAAAAGTAACTTTAACTTTAGAAAGTAACGAAGAGAATTAAAATGAAAACTAAATATTTAATATTGCTTCTCTTTTTAATTAATCTGGTTTATTCACAGCGAAATATAGAACGTGAATTAAGAGAATATACAAACCCGGAAGAATTAGTCTCACTATCTGAATCAATTCCTTTTGAAAAAGCTATAGAAGTACTTAGTGCAATTAGTGAAAAATATACCGGTAAAAGAATAGTTTCAATTGCCGGTTTTACAGAACCAATCGGAATTGAAATAAGCAAAATGCCTTTTGACAAAGCCTTTAATATAATTGTACAATATAATGATCTGCAATTTGAAGAACGTGAAGAAGTATTTGTTGTAAAGAAGAAAACTGATTCGGCAGCAAGTTTACCTACAGATATTTATGCAGATGTAAACACACGGGAAGTGAAAATTTCTGCAATCATTTTTGAGATGAATACAGGTGAAGCAAAGGAAAGAGGAATTAATTGGCAATTCCTTTTATCACAAAGTGGATTAGATATTGGATTTGAATTATTGACTTCAAGTGAAGCTCAAGATGAAGAAACTGGTGGCGGAGCAGCAGGCACTCAAACTCAAAGAACACCAGAATTTACAACTAATTCTTCATCTGAATTTGAACTAGGTGGATTCACCGGAACAGCTACATCACTTTTCAGATTTTTTGAGTCTGAGAATTTGGGTGAAGTTATCGCTAGTCCGAGTGTAACAGTTAGAGATAAGCAGCAAGGAAGAATTCAAATAGGTGAAGATATTTCGATTAAACAACGAGACTTTGCCGGTAATGTTATAGATGTATTTATTTCCACAGGTACTATTATAGATGTTGTCCCATATATTTATAATGAAGATGGAATTGATTATATCCTACTTAAATTAAATGTAGAAAGAAGCTCCGGTACACCGGATGTTGTAAGTACAAGAATCCAAAAAACTCAAGCGACTTCAGATGTTTTAATGCTAAATGGTGAAGAAACGGTAATAGGCGGACTTTTTGTTAATGATGAATCAATTGTAAGAAGAGGTATTCCGATTCTAAAAGATCTACCTTGGTGGGTTTTAGGAATAAAATATCTAACCGGTTATGATCAAAAAGTAATTCAGAAACGAGAAGTAATTATTTTAATTGAAGCAGAAATAATTCCTACTTTGAAAGAGAGAATTGCATTAAAGAAAGAAAGAAATCTTATTAAAGAGACCATTGATAGAAACGAACGAAAAACAATGAAATACAAAATCATCGATAAAATTAAAAAAAGCGAAGAGGAAGAAGAAACTAAAGAAGAAGAAAATAAGGAAGCCGATTAATGGAATCCATCTTAGTAGTTGATGATGACATTAATCTTTGTATTGTACTGACAGAAGAACTTACTGAAATTGGCTATAATGCAAATTATGTTCAAAGTGCTGATAGTGCTTTTGACTTCTTAGAAGATAATGATGTTGATTTAATTTTGCTTGACTTGAAAATGCCAAATAAAGATGGATTTTGGGTTTTAAATCAATTGAAAGAAAAAGGGCTAAAAGTCAAAGTAATTGTATTAACTGCGTATGCAGATGTTAAAAGTGCAATAGATTCTGCAAAACTAGGCGCATCAGATTTTATAAGTAAACCTTATGATCTTGATGAACTAATAATTACTATTAGAAAAGTTCTACAAAAAGAACATGAAAATTAATGCTAGAATTTTACTCATTATATTAATAATTGTAGTTTTTGTAACTGTATCTTCAACTGTAGTTTATTTTTCTCTTACTAATCAAATATTTTCATCGCAGCACTCTGAATCAATTTTAAACTCAACAAATCAATTCATCTTTTCTTATCAATCAATAATTGAAAAAACAAACGAAGATTTTAAAATAGCTTCTGAAAATCTTAATGAAGTTTTTAATAGTAATGAATCAACATATCTTGATTTTATTTTCACATTGGATGATAATAATCTTATAGAAGAAGAATTTTATTTCAGTGATGCAATAAAATTACGGATGAAAAAAAATAGAATTGGCGATCTTATTGAATTCAATAAAACTATTTTAATTAACTATTCCGAATTGAATGATAAAGTTTATTATTACGGAATTGTTTTAGATAAAGAAATTCTTGAATCAATTTCTGAGACAATTAATGCTGAAATCTTTCTATTGTTGGATTGGAAACCAATAGAGACTTCAGATAGTGATAACAGATTTTTTTCTGTAATAGAAAATGCCGTAAATGACTTGAAGTATAAAAACAACTTTGATTTATACAGCCAAGGACTTGATGACTTTGACTTTCTTACTTCCGTTTATACTCCCGGAGATAACCTCGCACCTGGAGGTAAACTAAGTTTTGCAATTTACTCTTTTGAAAAAGCATCAGTAGAGTTCCGCTCTAGAATGAGATTTATGATTGTGATAATTCTAAGTGTAAGTCTTGCTTTAGCGATTATTCTTGTACTTCTCTTCACTGCAAAATTCAGAAGACAGATTTCTTTTTTAACAAATGCTGCTGAGATGACTGCAAAAGGCGATCTTAATCATGAAGTAGAAGTTATTACAAAAGATGAAATTGGAAATTTGGCCAAATCATATAACAATATGATTAGTAGAATTAGAGAAAAAGAGAAGGAAGAAAAAGAATATACAGAGTTTGTATCTCTGCTTAATAGAAATCCTTTATTAAATCAAATTACGGAAGCATCGCTAAAAAAAATCATTAGTTCGCTTGAGCTTTCCTTTGGACTGCTTTACATGCTTGAAGAAGATGATCTCAAACTTGTATCGAATTACGGATTGGCCAAAAGGGATGCTGAAATTCCAAAGGATATTTCCATTTACAAAAGTGTAATAGAAACAAAAGAAGAATCAGAATTAGTCTTTGAGGAAAACCATCCGGTTATTAAAACGGGTATTGTAGAAATCAAAATATGTTACCTAATAGTTTATCCGATAATTTATAATGAAGAAGTAATTGCTATTCTTGAAATAGCATCTGAAAAAAAACCTAAAGAAAATGTTAAAAAGTATCTAAAAAAAATTGACGAACAATTGGCAATTGGTTTAAGTAATGCAAGCGCACTTAAAAAACTTGAAGAGCTTGTAATTAGACTTAAAGATTTAAACACAGAGTATGTTAAACAGAACTACGAAATCTCAGATAAAAATAAACAGCTTGTTGAATTACACGAAGAACTAAAAATTAAAGCGTATGAATTGGAAACTCAGAAAGAGAAAGCTCTCGAACTAGCGCAAGTAAAGTCGCAATTTTTAGCCAGCATGTCGCATGAACTTAGAACACCGTTGAATTCTATTCTTGGTTTATCTGAGTTGGTAGTAAAGGATGCAAATTCCACAAACAAAACTAAAGAAAGGCTAAGTGTTGTAATTAAGAATGGCAGCAAGCTGTTGAGTTTAATAAATAATATTCTTGAGTTTTCTAAACTTGAATCAGGCAAAGTTGAACTAGCCAATACTGAGTTTTCTTTAAGAAGTTTTACAAGTGATATTTTATCATTTGTTGAACCTTTGCTTTTTGACAAACAACTTACTCTTAAAATTGAATACAATATTGAATCTGACGCATTATTAAAAACCGATAGATCAAAGTTAGAGCAGATAGTTCTTAATTTAATTGGCAACTCAATTAAATTTACTGAATTCGGTGAGATTAATCTTCAATATGAAGTTGATGATAAGTTGCTGAAAATAAAAGTAAAAGATACCGGCATTGGCATAAATGAAAGCGATAAAGAAAAGATATTTGAAGAATTTAGGCAAATAGATTCTGCCAGCTCAAGAAAATACGGCGGCACAGGTTTAGGGTTAGCCATAATAAAAAGATACATTAATCTGATGCAGGGCAACATTGATTTAAATAGCGAAGTAGGAAAAGGAAGTGAGTTCGTTGTTTCTTTACCTGATATAATAGTTAAATTGGAAAGTATTTCAGATGGAAATTTTGAGAAAAACCTAATC
>JANQIV010000149.1 GCA_028282005.1 Melioribacteraceae bacterium
GATCAGCGAAGTGGGCCCGCGCGACGGCCTGCAGATGGCGCGCTCGATCATGCCGACCGAAGACAAGAAGCGCTGGATCGCGGCCGGCTATGCTGCCGGCGGGACAATACTTATTGCAGAATTATTAAAATCAAAAGGGTATTTAAATTGAGTGGTAAAAGTGAAAGCATTAAAATTGAAGCTAGTGCAAGTATGTCAAACCTCGGAAGCGGATTTGATATTCTCGGTATCTCCGTTAACATTGTTAGCGATGAGGTAATAGTTGAAAAAAGGGATGACAAAAAAATTATAATCCAAGATATTATTCCATCTGACTTTAACATTCCGACAGTAGTTGAGAAAAACACTTGTGGCTTTGCAGTTAAATCTTTATTGGATAATTATGACATCGATCAAGGCATCACTATTTCGATAATCAAAAAGTTGGGTATTGGAAGTGGATTAGGATCAAGTGCAGCTAGTGCAGTTGCTGGAGTTTGTGCTGTAAATGAGTTGTTTAGTTTGGGCCTAGAAAATAAAGACTTATTGAATTTTGCTTTGGAAGGTGAACAAATTGCAAGTAAAGCAATTCATGCAGATAACGTTGCCCCATGTTTATTTGGTGGAGTTGTTTTGATAAATAATTATGAACCTATCAACATAATTGAATTGCCTTTCCCAGATAACTTATACTTTACATTAATTTATCCTGACATTGAAATAAAAACTTCGCAAGCAAGGTCGATACTTCCAAAAGAAATCCGATTTGGAGATGCTGTATTTCAAACAGGGAAGACTGCAGGATTAATCGCAGGATTCTATGAAAAAAATATTGAGATAATTAGTGAATCTATTGAGGATAGACTGGCGGAATCTTATCGTAAACATTTGATTCCGTATTATGACGAAATAAAAAATGTTGCTTTTGAAAATGGAGCAACTGCTTTTAATATTTCCGGTTCCGGCCCAACTGTTTTTGCTGTTTCAGATAATTATGCAACTGCAGAGAAGATTGGTCAAATTATTCAAGAATTTTTATACGGTAAATCAATCGGTTCGAATAGTTACATCTCAAAAGTTAATCCAAATCCGCCAAGGGCAATAGGGTAAATGAATTTTATCAGCACAAGAAAAAAACAAACAGTCAATTACGTGGATGCCGTATTGAAGGGCCTTGCAGACGATGGAGGGCTTTTCTTCCCGGAAAATGTTCCTTCTGATAATTCCTTTCTGAATAGCTTTTGTGAAAATTCATTCCAGGAAAATTCATTTGAGATAGCAAAATTGTTTTTCCCAACTATACCTAATGAAGATCTTAGGGAAATTATTGAATCGTCAGTTAGTTTTCCTGCACCATTAAGTCAGCTTACTGAAAACCAATATGTGCTTGAATTGTTTCATGGGCCAACCTTGGCGTTCAAAGACTTCGGTGCGAGATTTATGGCTCGTTTAATGAACTATATTAACAAAGGCGAATCATCTTTTAATGTTTTGGTTGCAACTTCAGGTGATACAGGTAGCGCAGTCGCAAATGGTTTTTACGGAATAGACGGAATAAATGTTTTTCTTTTATACCCTTCTGGTAAAGTCAGCGAAATTCAAGAGAAGCAATTAACTACTTATGGTAAAAATGTAACTTCTTTAGAAATAGACGGAACGTTTGATGACTGCCAAAAATTGGTTAAAACTGCTTTTGGCGATAATGAATTAAACGATCAGCTAAACCTAACTTCTGCAAATTCAATTAATATTGCGCGACTAATTCCTCAATCATTTTATTATGTTGAAGCGATAAAACAGTTAGGTGAAAATCATTACCCAATCATTTTTTCTGTTCCCTCGGGCAATCTTGGTAACCTAACCGGTGGATTGCTTGCAAACAAAATTGGATTTGATGTTTACAAATTTATAGCCGCCACAAATAGTAATAGTGTTTTTACTGAATACATAAATAGCGGAGTGTTTTCTCCAAGAAAATCTGTAAGAACACTTTCCAATGCAATGGACGTAGGAAACCCAAGCAATCTTGAACGAATTAAATTTATGTTTGGAGATAATTTAGAACTGACGCGCAAAGTTATTTTCTCTGATACTTACAATGATGAACAAACATTGGAAGCAATAAAAGAAGTTTATAATAAATATAATTATGTAATCGATCCACATGGAGCTGTTGCATACAATGCTTTAACTGATTATGCAGAAAAAAATAATTTAAATAATTATGCGGGAATAATTTTAGAGACCGCTCATCCGGCTAAGTTCAAAGATATTGTTGAAGATGCTATCGGTATAAATGTTGAATTACCGTTAAGTCTTAATGAATGCATAAAGAAAGAAAAGAGAACTATTAAGCTTGACAAAAGCTATGACACATTTAAAGAATTTTTATTGAATAGTAAATTATGATGAAAAGTACACTCGTAATAGAAATAATCGGTATGATTGCGGGAGTATGTACAACAATTTCTTTTTTGCCGCAAGTTATAAAAGTAATAAAAACTAAATCTACTGAGGATATTTCGTTGTGGATGTTTATTCTTATGAATACCGGTATAGCGTTATGGCTTACTTACGGAATTCTGCTAAATGCGCTTCCGATTATTCTTGCGAATGGGATTACCTTAGTTCTTTCTTTAACAATACTATGGTACAAAATAAAATTTAGTCGGTAGGGAAGAGAGTATCGATTATTTTTTTATCAAAATCTTCTTTTCTAATTTTATTATTTGATAATTCATCACAAAGCGTTTCAAAATTTTCAAACTTTGCAAGTTGGTCTTCTGTTAATATTGATTTTATCACATAAGGGTTTTTAATTACTCTATCTCTTTCGAGAATATTCTTAAATTGATGATTATCAATATATCCGTTATTATTTAATTCATTCAACGCAAAAGCTAAATCATAAATGTTGTACATGCCGTAATTCAATTCAAGAAAAATTGTATTTATGAAATCCGGTATTAAGTCATTTGGTATTTCCTTTAAATCTAGCCAAACCTTGTAAACACGTCTTTTCCCCTTAAACATGATTGATGTGAAATAAAGAATTATTGCACCTCTCTTCATTTTGTTTAATTTCTCTTTTGCTTCTTCGTTTTTAATATTATTGAAATGAAAAAAGACAGGCTCGTTTGTATAAAGACTATTTAAAAATCCAAAACCTTTGTCAAAGATTTTTTTTACTCTGCAAAAATCCAGTTTACTTTCTTTTTGAACACTCATAAAAAAATAATTATTAAATTAAAAACTCAATATAAAAATTCACGAATAAATTTACCCAGTTGTTCAAATTCAATTAAGAAAGCATCATGTCCTTTGTTAGATTTAATTTCTCGATACTCACAATACGCGATATTTCCAGCTATACTCAATTGTTCTTCTACCGGGTAAAGAACATCTGAAGAAATACCGACTGATAAAGCATTACATTTGATACTTCCCAAAACTGTTTCAACATCATCTCGGTTTTTAGTTATATCATGATTATCCATTGCGTCTGCTAACCTTATATAGCTGTTTGCATCGAAACGATTAATAAACTTATCTCCCTGGTAATCGAGGTAATTATTCATTTCAAATTTATTCAAATGAATACCATCTGTAATTTGTACTTTATTGCGGGAAAACTTTTCTTCGAATGAATCAAAACTTCTGTAACTTACCATTGCTACTTTTCTTGCCAATGATAATCCTTTTGTTGGATTTTCAGAATAAAATCCTTCATTCCAATTCGGATCATTTTTTATCGATTCTTTAGCAAGTTGATTTAAAGCAATCGCCCATGCCGAATGTTTCGCTGAAGTAGCTATCGGAATAATTGATTCTACAATTTCTGGAAAGAGAAGCGGCCATTCCAATACTTGCATTCCTCCGAGTGAGCCACCAATAATAGTTTTTAATTTCTTGATACCCAAATAGTCAATTAGTTTTTTTTGAACTTTTACCATGTCTCTAACCGTAACTTTTGGGAAATCATTTTGATAAGATTTATTTTTTACTTTCAAAGTAGTTGGACCGGATGAACCGTAACAACTCCCGATTATATTTGAGCATATAACGAAATATTTATCTGTATCTATGGCTTTGCCCGGACCAATAATATTATCCCACCAACCGATTTTATTTCTAAACATAACTGAATACTTCTTTAAAAAATCTGGATTGGAGTGTGAGTCAAATTCAATATCTGCAAGAACTCCTGCTGCATGCGCGTTGCCGGTTAGTGCGTGACAGACCAAAACAGCATTATCATTCGATTCATTTAACTCCCCATAAGTTTGAAAAGCTACCCGGATATTATTTAACTTTTCACCGGATTCAAATTCAAATGGTTGAACTTCGCTGAAAAAATCAACGAAGTTCGTTTTAACTTGTAAATAGTTATTCGTTTCTATAAACATGATTTTCACTTTCTATTTTGTTAAACAGTAACTTTATCTCCAACTGCAATTTTTAATGCATTATCAAAGTCGTTAATAATATCATCAATATGTTCTATCCCCACAGAGACACGAATCATGTCAGGGGTTACTCCTGATGTTTTTTGTTCTTCAACACTTAGTTGCTGGTGAGTGGTAGAAGAGGGGTGAATAACAAGTGTTTTCGCATCGCCAACATTTGCTAATAAACTAGCCAATTCAACATTGTTGATGAATTTTTTGCCAGCTTCAAGTCCACCTTTAATGCCAAACGAAAGAATTGATCCAAACTGGTTATTTCTCAAATACTTTTTGGCACTATCATGATACGGGTGCGACTCCAAACCTGGATAAAGTACCCAACTTACTCGGTCATCTTGCTCCAACCATTTAGCAAGCTTAAGTGAATTTTCACTGTGGCGTTCAACTCTAAGCGAAAGTGTTTCTAACCCTTGAATGAAAAGGAATGAATTGAAAGGACTTAACGCCGGACCTAAGTCGCGAAGTCCTTCTACTCTTGCTCTAATAATAAATGCAATATTCCCAAAAGGGGAATCTTTACCGAACACTTCACAGAAGTTTAATCCGTGATAACCAGGTGATGGTTCAGTAAATTGAGGAAAGTTTCCGTTATTCCAATCGAAATTACCTGAATCGACAATTACTCCACCAATTGAAGTACCGTGACCGCCAATCCATTTTGTTGCAGATGAAACAATTATGTCCGCACCGTAATCAAAAGGCCTTGCCAAAGCACCTGCGGCACCGAAAGTATTATCAACTATTAAAGGAATGCCATATCGGTGAGCTAATGCAGCCAAAGCTTCAAAATCCGGTACGTTTAATTTTGGATTACCAATTGTTTCTATATAAAGTGCTTTGGTTTTGTTATCAATTAATTTTTCGAAATCGTCTGGATTGTCGCCATCAACAAATTTTGTTTCTATGCCAAGACGGGGGAGAGTTACTTTGAAAAGATTATATGTGCCGCCATAAAGCAGACTTGTTGAAACAATATTGTCGCCCGCTTGAGCAATTGTTGTTATTGCCAAAGTTTCTGCAGCCTGCCCTGATGCTGTTGCCAAAGCTGCGGCTCCACCCTCAAGAGCGGCAATTCTTTTTTCAAAAACATCAGTAGTGGGATTCATAATTCTTGTATAAATATTGCCAAACTCTTTTAGATCAAAAAGATTTGCTGCGTGTTCAGCATCATTAAAAGTATAAGATGTAGTTTGATATATTGGGACAGCTCTTGAGTTAGTTGCAGGATCCGGTTCCTGACCTGCGTGCAATTGTAGTGTTTCAAATTTATAATTACTGCTCATAATAACTCCTATTATTTTAAGATTAATATTCTATGCAAAAAAAAACTCTTCGAAATTCCCCGCGTTGCTAAGGAATTAAGAAGAGTTTCAAGAATATTATTCTCTCTCATCTTTCCCCGGCATAAAGCAGGGCAGGATTTAGCACCTTTCCAATAGGACGGTTGCTAAGGCTTCACAGGGCCTGATCCCTCCACCTTTCTTGATAAGCTTTTATTTCAAAGATCTAACTAAACAAAAGCCCTTCTTTAGGGGAAGGGCTTCAAATAATTTCTATTTCAAGATTACCTAAGCCCTAGGCGTATTTATACAACACATACACATAGTTTTATTAATTCTATTTAGATAATCAGTTCTCATTTCATAGTTTTATTTTAATTGGCAACAAACATAATACAAAAAATATGTTGTGTCAAGATAATAATTAAAAACTTATACAAATTCGATTAAAAATAAGATGATACGTTCTTAATTTTGTTTGAATAAATGTACATCTGTTTGTGGAAAAGGAATTGAGATATTATTCTCATCAAACTTCTTTTTTACTTGTTCATGTGTATCAAAATAAACTGTCCAATAATCTGCAGAATTTACCCAAGGACCAACTTTGAAATTAACACTGCTATCAGCCAATTCTGAAACTACCAATAATGCTTCAGGTTCCTTCATTACTTTATCATTACCGTCCAATATCTCTTTGATAATAGATTTAGCTTTATCGATGTCGTCTGTATAACTGATGCCAAAAACCATATCTACACGACGAGTATCTTTAGCAGAATAATTAATTATGTTATCACTAATAATTTTTGAATTAGGGACAAAGATTACTTTATTATCAGGAGTTGTTAAAATTGATGAAAAAATACCGATTTCATTTACACTACCTGATGCACCTCCAGCTTCAATAAAATCTCCTACTTTAACAGGACGAAATATTATCAGCATCACGCCGGCAGCAAAGTTTGAAAGTGAGCCTTGTAAAGCAAATCCAATAGCAAAAACAGCAGCACCAAGTACAGCAACAAATGATGTAGTTTCTATTCCTATTTTACTTACAGCTGCAATTACAACAAATGTAACTAAAACAATCTTAATTAGGCCACCAACAAACTTATTAAGTGTTTCATCAGGATTTCTTTTTAGGATAATTTTCTTAATAGAATTAGTTATAATATTTGCAATCCATAATCCGATAATCAAAATTATAATTGCGGTTATAATATTTAGACCATAGTTCATTGCGTATAATTCGATCTGATTTAAGAATTCTTCCATTTGCCCTCCTTAGGAATAATTTAATTTGAAAGAGATTTATAATGCTTCAATATAAATAATAATTCATAAATTTTGGGTGACCTTTGCTAAATAATTCAACAATTCCGATTATGTATCGATTATAATGTCATTTCTGATTTGAATAATCGTTTTAATTTGTATATTAAAATATAATATTGATTTAAATTCAGCTTTTGTGAATAAAAGTAGTAATGAAATGAAATCTAAAAAAATATTTGCAGGAATATTGATAGTTAGCATAGTAATAATTATTGGACTTAGTTTTTCATACTATAAAACCCTTACAATATCAGAAAGATTGATTGCTTCTCTAAATGCATTATCTCAAGCTAAGTTTGAAATTGCAAGTGCGCATTTATGGTTTGAAGAAAAGATTAGTGGAGACAAATACATAACAGATGAAGATATTTTTACTAAGCTTAGAAAAGCAAAAAACTATATTGATTATCTAAAATACGGAGGTTCAGATGGGGTTTATGAATATTCGTCAATAGAAGAAGGTTTTATTAGTAAAAAAATAGACAGCCTGAAAAATTTAATTATCATATTTGAAGAAATTACAAGAGAAAGGATGGCATCTCCTGAAGATGCAGGAATTGGTAGTGACATTGACCAAAAATATGACAAAATTTTTAATCATAGTAATTTGATTTCTGAACAAGTAGAGAGGGATTTAACAAATTTTATAAATGATAATTTATCAGATTTCAAAATTACTCAAATAGCAGTAATTATTGGAATAATTTTGTCTTCTATATTAATTCTAGCCTATTTTAGTATTTATTTGAAAGAAAAAGAGAAAACTGAAAAAGAGCTGCTTGAATCAAAATTAAAGGCGGAAGAGGCTGATAATTTGAAATCTGCATTTTTGGCTCAAATGTCACACGAAATCAGAACCCCAATAAACTCAATACTTTCTTTTACTTCTCTAATGAAAGAAGAATTTCAAAATAAAGTTAACGATGATATGAAAGAAGGATTTTCAATAATTGATAGTGGTAGTAGAAGATTAATCAGAACTATTGATTCCATTATGAATCTTTCAAGGTTGCAAATTGGTGAATACGAATCAACATTTAAAAAGATTTCAGTTAATCAAGTTTTGGACAGCATAATAAATGAATTTCAATACAATCAAAAAAGTAATACTGTAAAACTCATATATGAAAATCAATTAAATGAAGTAAAGATTTATTGTGATGAATATTCTTTGAATCAAATGCTAATTAATTTGATAGATAATGCATTAAAATACACTAATGAAGGTCATGTAAAAGTAAAGCTATATGAAGATGACGGAAATATAATTATTGAAATAGAAGATTCTGGAATTGGGATTGAGAAGACATTTCTTACAAAAATATTTGAACCTTTTTCTCAAGAAGATACCGGCTATACCAGAAAATATGAAGGAGCAGGTTTGGGGCTGTCACTTGTTAAAAAATATTGCGAAATCAATAATGCGTTTATTAAAGTCAACAGTGAAAAAAATATTGGTTCAAAATTTACTATTTGTTTTAACTCTGAAAATGTAATTAAATCATGATATTATTATAATAACCCGAATTGAGAAAAATGATGATCAACATGCTTATGATGAAATCGGATCCATTCTTCTTTGTTTAATTTGCCGAAAGTTGGATTAATCGGAGTAGCTTCAGGGTTTTGAGCAAAATATGTTTCGAAACTTTCAAGCTGCTTTTCTAGTTCTGAAACAGCTACTTCGAAACTGTCAAACTTTAGCTCCATTAATTTTTCACCCAATAAGGGAGTAATAAATAGTTTTGGGAGAGGCCGATTACTTAATAAAATTCTTTTTAATTTAGGAAGTTTGTCTTCAGGACTAAAACATTCAAATTCTCTTACCCCGGTGCTTCCTTCAAAAGTATAGATAAGATGTTCAACCATATGCTGGGCAGTCATTTTACCCCACAAAGGTTTATCATTTGATGAAAGATTTTTTAAAACTAAAAATTTATTTCTAATTTTTTCCATTTTCTAAAAAAAGTAAAAAGTTAATCCAATTATTTTTATTGTATTTATTATAAACAAGGGTAAATTAAAACAGAATTTGTTCTCAGCTTCAACAAAATATTCAATTTCCCTAAACGAATGAGCTACAAGTGAAATAACAGTCAAGACAACTACCAATACTGTATCAAGATATTCTTTTATGTAAATGAAAATAAAAAGGAATGCGAAACCAATTAGAATGTCAGTTAAAAGCAAAATATTATTTTTAGTATTTAGCCATACTTTGGTTTCGCTGAAAAATTCCATCCCAACAAAAAGAGCTAAAGCTTCAACAAAAATTATTAATGCCGTAATTAAAAACACGATTTGCTGAAACTCGCCGTTCATATAATAGGATAAATTTGGTTTTAGTAAGCTTGAATTTAATAAGCAAATATAAGAACAAATATTTGATTTAACAGCAAACTATAATCAAGTTTATATTATCTATTTGCAATTATGCAATAATCTTTTGTTTTATATTTATTTCTAACATAAACATCAATATTTGCTGGAATTACAAATTCACTAACTCCAATATTTTTTTCATTTCCTGAATTCCAATCATAAGTGTACCCAAGTTGAGTCCATGGCCAACCGGCTTTATTAAATGTAGTATCAGAGCAATCAACATATTGAACTGCTCGTGTATCATTAAACCATTCTCGGTATTCTTTAGAAACTTTTCTTGGAAGATTCAATCCACATTTTGAATCTGAAGTTTCATTATCGGGACAAGGTCTGAATAGATCAGTAGGCTTTACCCAGAACTCTACAAAAACATCATTTTGTGCGTCAGGCTGCAGTCCCAATAATTGCTTAATTCTCAAACTTGGGTCAGTTAGTTTTTGAAAGTACTCATTACATTTGTTTTGAACTTCTGGAACAACGGAAATCCATATTGGCCATCTTTGAGTATTATATTTGCCGTAATTTGGATAATTGCTTGCAATGGAAGAAGACTTCCAAGAAACAGTAAGAATGTACTTTTCGCCATTAATTAGTGTGTCAATCAAAGAATTATTGTCTATAATCACCAAAAGATTGTCATAGATTTCGTCAGGCTCGGGATTTTGAGCATCTTCTATTGCTGCCGTATAAAGAGTATTTACAGAGTCCGCAGGATTAGCATCCAAAACTTGATTTGATAAAATAGCAATGATTATAAATTGAAATAAAATGATATATTTATTTTTCATTTTTGCCCTCGGTTTGATGAATGATGAGAAAGATGACTTCTAATATAAAAACAATTAAGTAATTATTCTCTAAATTTAAATTAAGAATACAAATGGACCAACTATTCCTCATAAAAGTATTTCTTTCGTTTCTATTAGCAGGAACCTGGATTTCTTTGGCAACAGTTTTTGCTGAAAAGTTCGGTAGTAAAATCGGCGGACTGATTGCAAACCTCCCTTCAAATATTCTTATTTCCTATTTGTTCATTGCATTAACAAGTACACCTGAGTTTGTCGCTGAAGTCTCAGTTTCATTACCGATCGGAATGGCGATAGATTCTGTTTTTTTATTCGTAATGGTCTTAACATTGCGTTATGGTTTAGTAAAGTCTGTCATCTTTTCGTTGGCATCATGGTTTGTGATAGCATATTTCGTTTCTTTTTTACCGGAGTTGAATTGGCTTGAAAGCGGAATTATATATTCTGTATTAACTTTGCTATTATTTTTCTATTTGGAAAAATTAAAGGATTACAAATATCTGCCAAAGTCTGATAAAAAGTTTACAGTAACACAAATTGTAATTAGGGCTATTTTTGCCGGAAGTATTGTTGCTGCTATTGTTGTGCTTTCAAAAATTCTGAGTCCTTTTTGGGTTGGAGTGTTTTCAGCATTTCCGGCTGTGTTGCTCGCTTCAATGGTAATATTGGTTATCAATCAAAGTATTGCTTTTGCTGAAGGAACCGGCAAGCTGCTTATTTTGTCGTCTTCAAATATTGTTATTTATGGATTGGTAGTATTTTTCACTTATCCCACTATAGGCATAATTTGGGGAACAGTACTGGCTTTAGTCTCAGCGTTTGTGTGGGTGTTTTTAATAAATTATTTGCTACCAAAGAAATAGATCAATTACCGTTTTCAATTTGCAGATAACTCTTTGCGTATTCGTTTTCCGGATCGAGCACTAAAACATCCCAGAAAATAAGCCCGGCTTTCTCTGTATCTTCCTGTCCAACTTTTACATAGGCAAGCTCAATAAGAAAATTAATATCAGTCGGATAAGTAGCAAGCATGGTATTACAGACTTTTTCCGCTTGATCAAATTTTTCCTGCATTCTTAATGAGAAGGCGAGTCTTAAGTTTGCATAATAATTATAATAGTCTGTTGAAGAAATTTTATAAGCCATTGACTCAACTTCACTGTATTTATTCTGTGCAAGCAAAGGGAGCATGTAACCAAGTTTAGCTTCAAGTGAATATATGCTTGATTTCATTGCAAGTTCGTAGTGATGAAGTGAATTAGCGTATTTGCCTAAAAGATAATACAACCAGCCAAGTCTCAAATTAACTGTGTATCCGTTCGGATATTCATCAACTACTGCCGACAAGGCTCTTATTGCGTTTTCAAAGTCTTCGATTTTTTCATAATTGTATGATTTACTGTAAGCTTCTTTTATTTCTTCAGGAGTAATTGCAAAAATTGAAATAGTGGAAAGTATAAACAAAACACAAATTCTAAATTTCATCATAATACCAAATAATTAATGACACAGGTAAGTTTTTAAGACAAAATATAGTGAAGAAAGAAATTTTATATGAAAAAAATTAGAATGATTTTCCCAAACCAAGTATGAGTTTGACGGCTTTTGCCTCATTAGTTAAGCCAATATCTTCGAAAAATTCCAAACTCCCACCAAATTTAACGCTGAATTTTTCAGATGGGAAAAAAGTCAGAGTGGATCCCAATCCACCTTTGTGGAGCTCAACCACATTGTTCATCACAAAACCGTTTTCTCTCAAAGCAAATAATTGTTCACCAATCCAGCCGTAAAATTTTAATGAATACTTTGGTGTATAATAGGTTACAGATTGCTCAAATGACAACATCGCGTCACTGTCAAATGTTAGTTGTTCGTTTAAAAGAATATAGTAAACTTTGGATTCCAAGTAGATCCCTTGCAAACGGCTTTTTGCGAATGTTAATCTTAGTGCCGGAGTTATCTGAAATATTTTTAGCTCTGGGGAATAATTATTATAAAAAGAGTAGTACGTATCTAAACCAAATCTAAATTTATTAAATCTGTATCTGTGTAGTCCACCAATCAATGCAAATGATCCATCCGATTGCGCATCATCTGCTTTGATGTAATGCCCGCCAAGCTTTAATTCCCATTCTCTAATTGAAAAGTTTTTATAAATGAATGTAAAATCATATTGATCGAATGAAACATCATTAATGTATTTCAGTTGAGAGTAATCAACTGCTGCTTCAAATTTGTCATTAATCCCAGCTTGATAACCGAAATAACTTCCAACAACAAAACTGTTTTCTCTAAATTCGGAATCACTGTAAAAGATAGGGACATAATAAGGGACAACATCAAAAGTGTTTTGAGAATGCAAAGATGAAACAAAAGTCAATACAACCAAAATTAGTTTAATTTTTTTCATCGTAAATTCTCCTTAATTCAGTATCACCTATTTTGATATTTTTGAAACCGTCCTTATCGTCAAATTCAACTGAAGATTGTAAATTTATATTTAATAGTTTTGATGAGATGATGCTTGTTATTTTTCTTTTCGATTCAAACTTACTATTTACAACGACTTTTGTAATGTTATGATTAAATGAACTGATTAGCTGTACTAAATTCTTTCGAAAACCTTTTGCAACTATACCAAAAGGTACATTGTCATTCCAGGTTAAATTGTCTTTATGCGAAACCGGGAACCTCGGCATCGATTGAAAAATTATATTCAAATAGTCATCATTTCCTTCAACGCTGTAAAAGTAAAAAGTGTTTTCGTGTTTGCCAAAATAAAGTTTGCCTTTGCCTGAATCAAAATAAAATGTTCCGTCAATTGCCATTTTAATTATTAGGTCCAAGTTGGCTATCAATTTATTCTTTTTATAAACTTCGAAATTGTATTCGTTATCCAAAATGAATGATGTAATATTTTCGTAATAGTTATCAGCAAGATGCGGTTCAACTACAGCGCCTTCGTAAGGTAAATTATTAGCGTGATAAATATTGTTTTCAATATAACTTGTGAAACTAAAAGGTATTGTATAAGCTGCGACTGTTTCCAGTTCCTGAACCTGAATATGAATGTGCGGCTGGGGTGAATACCCCGAATTTCCGCAAAGCCCGATGAATGAACCTTTTTCAACCCAGTCACCTTCGTTGAGTTTTATTGAGTTTTCCGCAAGATGTGAAATCTCCACAAAGAAACCTCTGTCATCTTTAATAACTACAAGGTTTCCCCAGTTATTTGTTTTATCTACCTGACCGATTGGCATATCCTGAAGTGTATTTATAACTTTTACAATTCTGCCTCTCACCGGTGAAAGCACTGGCTTTCTGAAGCAGTAATAATCCTCTAAAAGGTCTCCAGTATTTTTGTATGAGCTACCACTGTCGTCAGTAATTACAAAATCGTAAGCATACTTCCAATTACCCTGGTGTGTCCATTTGCCATTAAAACCCTGGTATACTGTCCACTTACCCGTAAAGGGTAGTGATAAAGTTATGTAGCTTCCTTTGTACCTTTGAATATTACTCAAATATAAATCGAGAGTTTCTTCAGGTGTGTCTCTAAAATAGTATGTTAAATAAGGATATCGGTTAATACCCAAAGTATAAACAATTGACAAAGAGATAACATTAAATGGTAATGTGAAAGCGGGTATTCCGTAGGTTGACCAAAATACCAAAACTGCATCAAGCAAAATAGTTGAGATACAAACAGATACTATTGCTATCAAATAGCTTTTTAATGATGGAATCAAAAATATTCCACCAACCGATATTGCAATCAGGATAAAATTAAAATGATTGATATCGCTGAATGATTGTGTGTACGAACCGACCATTAATGCTACAAGTAATGTCCCGGCATAATAGCCGGCTACTGAAAGCATAAAAACAATTCGCGAAGCAATTAAAATTATCAATGCGATGATAATTCCCGATATCACATTGGGCATAAAAAATATTGCCCCCAGCGATTTAAAATATCCTTCAATCCAATAGGGTAGAGAGAGGTCAATATTCAAAAGTGTATTCGGATATAAGCCGGTTATAAACAAATTCGAATACTGTGAAGCAGCTAAATAAGCCAACGATGAAACTATTACAAAAGGAATACTTAAAATTGGCAAGCGAAAGTAATATGAAAATATATTTGATAAAACTAGTGTAGCAAGAAATGTAAGTATTCCGGTTAAAACCATGAAAAGGAAAGTTAAGGGTGTAAGCTTAAATAAGTATCCAACAGCCAGTCCTGTTAGCAAAGGATTATAAGTGTAAAACCCTGCTTTAAGAAACTCTGCTTTTATATTTATCAACTTAGCAAAAAGATAGGCTGAGATTACAGAAATTATTCCACCCAGGGCAACGTAAGGATTTATTACTGTTATCAAAAATAAAAGAATCCCCACCCACTGACTCTGAATGAAAAAAATCTCAGAGTAACTGTTCAATATTCCTTTAATATGTTTCAGCATTGTTGCTACTTTAGTTTTAATCTTTCGGGAAGTATTTCTCTTTTGGAGATATCGCTTAAATCCTCTGCCTCTCTAATTAAATCAATTTGCCTGTCTTCACTAATTAAAACAACATTCGGGCGATACTCAATAAACTGCATCCATTGTGTGACGTTATAAGCTCCAACCGGAGACAAAATTAATTTTGTCCCTTTCTCCAAAGGCGGTAATAATGTGCCTTCTTCTATTACGTCAATGTTCATGCACATCGGGCCGTAAACAATTGAAGGCTCATTTGTGCCCTGAACATCTCTGTCGATTTCAATATTGTACTTATACCAGAAAGCTGTGTAAAGTAAATTAATACCTCCGTCTGCAATATAAGCTTTTCTGCTGTCAGGTAATCTTTTTGACGAGACAATTGATGTAATTAAATATCCGGCTTCGTCAATTATTCCGCGTCCGGTTTCCAAATATAATTTTGGGAAATCTCCCGGTTTTAAATTGTGATAAAGAGCTGTGGTGATTTTTTCAGCATATTCATCGATAGACGGAATTAGTAATTCCGGTGATTGATATGTTCCTTTCAGTTTGCTCTTTGAAGGGAAGCCGCCGCCGATATCCAAGTATTCAATTTTGTACCCGAACTTTTCTTCAACTTCGTAAGTAAATTTTATCATTTTTTCTATTTCAATTGCATACGCGTTTGGTTCTAAAATGTAAGTCCCGATATGGCAATGCAGCCCGTTAAGTATTAGCTTTCCTGTGCTAGCCATTCTTTTCACAACATCTAATGCCTGACCGGATTCTAAGTTTAAGCCAAATCGTGACCATTGTGGATGAATGCCTGTGTCCATATTCAATCTCATTCCAACTTTGATCTGCTTGCCTAATTTGTCGGACACTTTTTCCATATCAAATAATTCATCGAAATGATCTATGTTTACCATTGATCCGGCTTCAACTGCTTTTTCAAGTGCGGATAAAGATTTATGCGGACCATTGTAGATAATATCTTCCCCGGGAATCCCAAGAGTTCTGGCTTTGTCATATTCCATTTCGGAAACAACTTCTGCGATTGCACCTTCCTGATGCAATACTGAACAAATAGCAGGTAAATAATTTGTTTTGTACGACCATCCGAAAGTAACATTCGGGTATCTTGTTGAAAAAGCGTTATATAAATTTCTGTATCTTTGACGTAATTCTGTTTCACTGAATACAAACAAGGGTGATCCAAATTTTTCTGTTAATTCGTTTATTGAAACTCCGTCGATATCTTTTCGTACTTTTCTCGTATAGTACGGGCTGCTTCCGAATTTATTCATCATACCTGTTTGCACCTTCAATATTACCGGTCTTTCATATTTCTTTTTCATCTTATACCCCTTTCCGGATTGTGATTAAATGGTACGTTTAATTTTTTTGTTAAGTTTAGTTTTTCGTTTTCAATTGCCGGAATTAAATTATACTTATAACAATCTTTATAACTTGCTCCGGCTTTACCATATTTTGAAGTAGAGTAGTTAAGAATTACTTTTTCGATTATTGGTTTATGATACTTTTTCAATGTTCACCCTTTGTCATTACACTTTGAAATGCACTCATATCTGTAATTGTTTCATACGTATATCTTATATATAATTTGCCGGCTTCGTAATCTTTATCTTTTTCAAAGTCCTTTTCGATGGCTGATTTAACCATGTTTGCCGGTAAATTAATTCCGCATCCCGTTGCAAAATATGACCAAGCTGGGAAGCGGGGATTTATTTCAATTAAATAAACATCATTGCCGTTTACAATACACTCCAATTC
>JANQIV010000135.1 GCA_028282005.1 Melioribacteraceae bacterium
ACTAGCAGATTGGGACATTGAAAAATTCAGAGTCCATCCGCTAATTTAATAATAAGTGAAGCTATTAAAATTATTAAGCGAAGTATTTTTGCCCTGATGCTTCGCTTGGACTTTTTCCAAATCGCTCTTTGGATTTCGAAGAAAAATAAGCCGGCATCATTCTATTGTAAATGAAAAGCCTGAAAATATTTCAATCGGTATCTACCTTCTTCGAGCTGAATTCCACTCTTTAAATGACTACAGAAATTACAACTTCATTAAAAAAATGAATTTGATTAAATAATTGTTGGGGCATCTAATTGATATCCATTATTTTCACATCATTTCGTTTTCATTTCTAAAATTTTCAATCTTTTTTACGATCATAAATTATTGATGCTAAATAATATAATTTTGATTAGATTATAGACTCTTTTGATCGTAAAAATGTATGAAGTTCTCATTGTAAATTGGACTACATGATACTTTTTACATATAAAATGTTTTTTAAGGCCCTCACCTTAATTAAAAATCAAAATTGCTTTATGCAAACGATACTATATTAAAATATATTTACAGGAGAAGGATTATGAGAAAAATAGGATTTACTATTCTAATCTTTCTGTTTTGTATTAGCATAGGTGCTCAAGACAAAACAGAAAAAAAATCTTTTGGTGTATCATTTAAGGGGTTTGTAAAAACAGATGCAATGCTTGATACAAGACAGACTGTTACAGCGCGTGAAGGACATTTTTTACTTTACCCTGCCCCCGAAGCAAATGACGTGGAAGATGATGATATAAATTCAAAAGCGAATTTTAACATCCTCTCGATTCAAACCAGATTAACAAGCACAATTACTGCGCCTGATGCTTTCGGAGCAAAAACAAGCGGTGTTGTTGAGGGTGCTTTCTTTGGGCATTCTAATGGCGACATTAACGGATTTAGATTACGTCATGCTTTCCTAAAATTAGATTGGGAAAAATCAACTTTGTTAATTGGACAATATTGGCATCCCATGTTTATAACTGAAGTCTTCCCGGGGGTAGTTTCATTCAATACCGGTGTCCCATTTCAACCTTTTGCAAGAAATCCTCAGATAAGGTTTATTCAAAAGCTGGAAAATGTTGAGCTTACTTTTGTTGCTGCTTCCCAAAGAGATTTTGCTAGCACAGGTCCGAACGGAACAACTTCAACATATTTAAGAAATTCTGTTATTCCGATTTTGGATTTCAATCTGAAATACAAATCTAAAAATGTTGTTGCTGGCGCTGGCGTTAACTATAAAGCGCTTACACCTAGAATTGTTACAACTAATGGGTACAAAACAGATGAAAAAGTAACAGGCATTTCCACTATGGCTTTTATCAAAGTTAATAGTGGCAATTTTACATGGAAAGCTGAAGGAGTTTTAGGACAGAATTTAACTGACTTACTAATGATAGGCGGATATGCTGTTAAATCAATCGAAGCAAATACAGGCATCGAAGAATATACTCCGTATAAAACTTTATCAGTTTGGACAGATTTTACTTTTGGACAGAAAGTTAAGTTTGGTTTGTTTGCCGGATTTACAAAAAATCAAGGAACTGTCGACAAAATTGCTGGGGATATTTATGCGAGAAGCCCATCAATTGAATCAGTATTCAGAATTTCTCCGAGAGTTGTTCATAGAAGTGGTAATGCACAATTTGCCGGAGAGGTAGAATACACATCTGCTTCTTATGGTACTATAAATACCGCTAACGGTGAAGTTGAAAATACAACTGATGTTGGAAATCTGAGATTAGTTTTCTCAACGTTTTTATTTTTCTAGAGTAATCTCTAAGTTCGTGATTAATTAGTATTGCGCAAAGGAAGTTATGAATTCAATTAATAAATAAAGTGAGGCATTAATGTCTGAACAATACGAAGTTAACTTTTTCAAGCCTCTTTCGGACCATGCAAAAGCCAATAAGAAATTGATTGTAATTTTGGCAACTGTATGGTTTGTAGGAGTTTTTGGATTTCAATTCTTATTGCTACTTCTCAACCAGCCTACTCCGGAAAAGAGCTACGAAAAATTCCAAGCAGTTTATCCTGCGGTTGTTGAAGATGCTGCTGCGACACCAGAAATGAAAACTGAGTTTGCAAAATCTTTGTTGCATGTTCTTGGAAAGAATGTTGCTTTAAAAGATAATCACAAAGTAGTGTTACAAAATTCACTTACTTGGACTCTTGAAAGTATGCAGCCTGATTCAGTAAAACCAGTTTATAACGTAGAACCAAATGAAGAATTATTTAATAAAGCTGCTACAGACTTAAATCTGCAGAATTCCGGATTTGATAAAATTATGATCGATTTGCTTCCAACTTCTTTAGTGAAATTAGATAAAGCTAATTTTCCCGAAGAATACAAATCTGAATTACCGGCCATTATGGAATTATATCTAGTTCATAATCAAAATTTCTTCACAGATTTTATTTTCTTGGGATTCCCATTCCACTATTGGTATACAGCACAATTCCTATTAATATTATTCGTAGTGCTTTGCATTATTTATGCAGTTTCGATAGAGAAAGCTAATATTAAACATAATTTCGTTGAAGAAACTTAATCCGCGGAGGCAAAATTGAAAAATTTATCAAAATACTTATTTAGCATTACTACCCTTCTTTTGTTTTCGCAGAATTTGATTGCACAATCTGCAACGGAACTTGAAGGTGAATTTAAACTTGGCCCGGCTATTATTTTAATTATACTTTTATGCACATTCGTCATGGTTGGACTTTTCAACAGAGCAAAAGATACATCAGATTATTGGGCGGCCGGCAGAAAAATTTCCCCAGTCGGTGCTGGTATGGCTATCGCATCTAACTGGATGAGTGCCGCTTCATTCTTGGGAATGGCGGCAATTATGTACGGTGCCGGTTATCATGGTTTATCATATGTAGTTGGGTGGACTGGTGGTTATGTTTTATTGTTAATTCTAATGGCTGGTCAAATTAGAAGATACGGAAAATATACTGCTGCAGATTTTATCGGCGACCGTTTTTACTCAAAAGGTTTAAGAGGACTTGGGGCTGGACTTGCAATTTTTATTTCATTCTCATATTGCGTTGGCCAGTTTGCCGGTATAGGTCTAATGTTCAAATGGATTTTAGGTATTGACTATACTTGGGCGGTACTAATTGGTGCTTCTGTTGTATTAACTTATACGCTAATTTCCGGTATGTTGGGCGTAACCAAAAACATGCAGATCCAGTATGTAATTATAATTATCTCATTTATGATTCCAATGTTTATCCTTTGTTACAAATTTGGATATTTCTTTTGGTTGCCTCAAGTTGGTTATGGTGCTGTCGTTGCTGATATAGTAAACGGAATAGCTCCAGGGGCTGGAATAACTGCGATGGGACATGATTTTGCAATACTGCCCTCGCCTGAGTTTGCTATGCCATGGGATCCCGCGACCGGGCAAACAGCTTTCCAATGGCTGGCAATTTGCTTTTCATTGATGATCGGTACTGCTGGTTTACCTCACGTAATCCAAAGATTTTACGTTGTGCCTCGTGCCCGTGACGCAAGATGGTCAGTAGTTTGGGGATTATTTTTTATTTGTATTCTTTACTGGAGTGCTCCGGTATATTCTGCATTTGGTAAAGTACTTTCTTCAAATCCGGAAATCGGTAAACTTGCAAAGGATGCTATTGTTGTTTACACTGCTCAACTTGGTGATATATTCCCGCTAATAGTTGGTTTCCTTGCGGCCGGAGCTGTATCTGCTGCATTCTCAACTGTATCAGGTTTATTAGTTGCTGGTGCTTCAGCTTTTTCCCACGATCTATATTATAAAGTGATTAACCCGAATGCAAATGAACAAACTCAGATGTTGATGGCAAGAATAGGAACAATTTTGATGGCCGCAGCTGTTGCAATTGTTGCTTTACTGAATTTAGGATTGATTGCCCAATTAGTTGCTGTTGCATTCTCACTTGCCGGTTGTACAATCTTCCCATTATTTTTATTGGGTATTTGGTGGAGCGGTTCGAATAGAGCAGGAGCTTGGGCAGGATTGATAGCTGGCTCAACAGTCTCAATTGTTGCTTTAGTCTATTTTGTAGCTGGTAAATTCGGAGCGGTTTTACCTGGCGGTGAATTTGTTAATTATTATATGAATGCTTGGTACTTTGCAATTTGGGGAGCCCCACTGGCAATAATTACTAATATTGTTGTTTCAAAACTATCAAAAGATAGCACCCCGGTTGAGATCAAAAAATTCTTAGCAAAGCAAGTTCACAACTACAAAGTTGAAGACTAAATTAAGATAAACCCCGGTTAAGCCGGGGTTTTTTATTATTGACTATTTTTCATTTCATTCCCAATTCTAACAATGTTATCTACTAAATCATCAAAATCTTCAAGTCTGCTTCTATGATTTGTAATTGCAACTCTTATTACATAATTGCCATTAAGAACCGTAAATGTTGGGATCGCAATACCTTTTTCGTGAAGTTCTAAAAGAATTTGCTTATTTAATTTGTTCAATTGATCTTGATTCATTCCATCGGCCAAAAACCTAAAGCAAACAATGTTCATTGTTGTATCAGCCATTAACTCTAATTGATTTGATTCGTTTATAAGCTTTGATAAATATTGAGATTGGTCTAAGTTTTGTCTGATTAAATCTGCGTACTTATTTAAGCCATGAATTTTAAATGGGAACCAGATTTTCAAGGCTCTCGCACTTCTTGACATTTCCGGGCCGAGGTGAATAAAGCTCGGGCCTGCGGATACTCCTTTGTCATGTTCCATTATATAGCTTGCTTCAACACTGTACATCTTGTGGTGAACGGATTTGTCTTTCATCAATAAGCAGCCTGCTTCGTAAGTTACATGCATCCATTTATGAAAATCAAATGCAATTGAATCAGCTCGTTCGAGTCCTTTTAATTGTTCTTTCATTTCGGGTAAAAATGCAAGTGCGGCTCCAAAGGCCCCGTCAACATGGAGCCAAATGTTCTCCCGTTCGCATATATCGGCTAGTTCATCAATTGGATCAATAGCACCAGTATTGACAGTGCCTACAGTTCCGATAATACATATCGGCGTGTACCCTTGCTTTTTATCTTCTTCAATAGTTCGTTTCAATTTTTCGAGATTTATAGTATAGTCTGCGTGTGTTTCAATTTCTCTAATATTTTCTTTACCCAATCCCAATATCTCAACAGCCTTGTGATTTGAGTGATGAGTTTCATTGGAACAGTAAACGAGCAGTTTTTTTGTACTTTGATTCAATCCTTCTTGCCTATCATCAAAAGGGCTCTTAGAATAGCGCGCTGCATTTATTCCGATTAGATTTGCGATTGAACTTCCGGTAACAATAATTCCACTCGCGTCTTTTGGGTAACCAACAAAAGACTTTAGCCATCCCAAAACTTGTTCTTCCACATATATTGCACTATGCTCACCGAAACCTCCGAAGACATTCATGCCTTTCATAAAGAAATCGGCAAGTGCTCCGTAAATATCGCCTGAGCCTTCAACCCATCCCCAAAACTTGGGATGAGCATTTCCTTTCGGGTATGGATAAACAGTTTTGAGTAATTCTTTATAAACATCACCAACATTTGAGCCTTCTGCTGGTGCATCGCTTGTAAAGCTATCTTTTATTTCTTCCGGGATTGGATTCCAAATTTTGTTATCTCTAACATTTGATAAATACTTAATTACATCATCAATCATTTTGGTCCCTAATTCTCTCGGGTCATTCCAATTCTCTGGATCAAGTGTAACGTTCTTCATTTCTACCCCACAACATTTATAAATTGATTAGCAATAATAAATCGAAATAATATATAAAAAAAATGAATAGTTTTTATAGAAATGATTATCTATTTTTATGTAAAAACGGAATGAAATTAAGTTACCTAAAATTAGTAAAGACGGTTGCCGAAGAGGGAAGTTTAAGTAAAGCTTGTGAAAGACTTTATTTGTCACAGCCTGCACTGAGTCATCAACTAAAAGAACTTGAAGATTACTGCAAAGAGCCCGTATTCAAAAGAATCGGCAAAAAAATGATTCTTACGGAAATAGGAAAAACTATTTTTGAAAAAGGGAACCAAATACTTGATAACATTGATGATCTCGAAAATGAAATTGGATCTTTTCATTCTAAAGAGGATATAAAGCTTGCTCTTGCTTCAAGTTGCTACACTAATTTCTACTGGTTCCCGCCGGTTGTCAGGGAATTCTATAAACTTTACCCAAATAGCGAAATAAATATTTCACATGAAGCTACGGATGATCCGCACAATTATATTGTGAATGGACATGTTGATCTGGCCATAGTTAGTAAAAAAAAACAAGATTATAATTTAGTATTTAAAGAGGCTTTTAAAGATCAATTATTTGCAATAGTTTCACCCGGACATAAATGGGCGAAAAGAAGATTTGTTAAAGTTGAAGAATTTTCAAAAGAGGATGTGATTATCTACCCGCGGCCAATTACTGCTTTTCAAAAATTACTCAAAACAGAAAAAATATTTCCAAAACGAAAAATAAAAGTTCAATTGACAGAAGCAAGAGTAGAAATGGTTAAAGCCGGATTGGGTGTTTCTGTTCTTGCTAATTGGGCTATTAAGCCCTTCATAGAGAGGGGAGAAGTAATCCCGATTAAAATAACGAGCAAAGGCTTGCACAGAACTTGGTATTTTGCTTATTTAAAAAATATGTCTGATTCTGTGCACTTAAAAAAGCTTATGAAACTAGTAAATTTTTATATGAAGTAATTGTTTATTCGTCAGCTGATCATTTTTTGTTTTAGTCTAATCTGTATTCAAATTGTTGCAGAATCAAAATAAGAATTACTGTTGAGTGTTTTCTTTTGGGTAAAAACATTAAAAGTAGATTGTAAGATATTGTTGTCGTAAATTTATAATTATAAATTGCTAAAACACTATGCCTACAAAAAATCATAAAAGAAATTTCTTTTTGAGGATTGTTTTTCCAACCCTACTTGCATTTGTTTTATTCACGTCATCTTTTTTCATTTTTATTATCCCAGCCTTTGAAAGTAATATGCTTTCCGGCAAACGTGAAATGATTAGTGAATTGACAAATTCTGCCTGGAGTATTCTTGATGATTTTAACAGTAAAATTGAGGAAGGCCAATTAACCAATGAAAAAGCACAATATGAAGCTATTGAAAGAATAAAAAACCTAAGGTACGGTGAAGAGAACAAAGATTATTTCTGGGTGACAGATGAAAATCCGATTATGATAATGCATCCATATAGGCCTGAGTTAGATAGTACCGATCTCTCTGAATATTCTGATCCGGAAGGGAAAAAATTGTTCATTGAATTTGTGGAAGTCGTAAAAGAATCAGGTGAAGGCTTTGTTGACTATATGTGGCAGTGGAAAGATGATTCAACGAAAATAGTCCCAAAACTGTCATTCGTAAAAGAATTCAAACCTTGGGGATGGATAATCGGAACCGGAATTTATATTGAAGATGTGAAAGAAGAGATTAGCAACCTTACAAATAACTTGATGTATGTTTCTCTGATAATTCTACTTTCAGTTGGAGTAATTTTATTTTATACAGGAGAACAAAGTTTCAAAATTGAAAGTGAAAGGTTAGCTGCAGAAAAAGGGCTTCGGGAATCAGAGGGTAAATATAAAGCATTAGTTGAAGCCTCAACTGATGGCCTTGTCATGATTTTACAAGGCGAGATTGTCTACGCTAATATTGCTTTGTTACAAATGCTTGGTTATAGTCAAAACCTGCCATCAACAGAACTTCAAAAAATAATATGTAGAAAAGGCTTTGAAAGTGCTACCGGAATAGATTTTCTAAATAATCTATTGCAAAACGGTGATTTTGAATCTCAATACGAATCAAAATTAATTACAAAGAGTGATGAGGAAATCGATGTTGTTCTTTATACTTCTGAAATCACTTTTGGCGAAAAATCCGGCTATACTGTAATTGTAAAAGATATTAGTGCAAGCAAGAAAATTTCAGAAGAACTTGGTGAAAATAAAGAACGTTTTAATGCATTAATTAACAATGTGAATGTTGGTGTATTCAGATCTACTCTTGGTAAGAATAGTAAATTTATTGAAGCAAATAATGCGGCACAAAAAATTTTCGGGTATGAAGGTTCCGATGAGTTCTTTGATTTGAAAATTGCTGATCTATTTAGTAATAAAGAAGAACAAGATGATTTTTTTAAAAGCCTTTATGAACAAAGTGAATTAAAAAATAGCATTATTCAGATTTATAAAAAAGACCGATCGGTTTCAATGATCTCGGTTTCGGCAGTTTTAGTTAAAGACGAAACAGGAAGAAATCAATATTGCGACGGCATAATTGAAGATATAACGGATAAAATTAAACTCGATAAAGAAAGAGAGAACTTAATTGTCGAGCTTCAAACATCATTGAAGTTCTTGCATCAACCATTGGTGAATTTTGTAACTAATATAGTTTTCTGCAATATAAATACAACTATCATTGAAGCAGCAAAAATTATTACTAAATATAAATACAGTGCATGTTTAGTAAAAACTGATGAGGGCGAATATGTTGGAATTATTACTGATCATGATTTAAGGCAGAGAGTTGTTGCTGAGAATTATGATATGTCTAAACCCGTTTTTAGTGTTATGAGTGCACCATTAGTTTCAATACAAAGTAATGCTTTTGTTTTTGAGGCTTTTGTGAAAATGCATGAGTGTTCAACTAGGCATCTGGCTGTTAGAAACAATGAAGGAAAAATTTTAGGAATAATCAGTAGTGAAGAATTACTTCAAGTTGAACGTCAATCTTCAGCTTATTTAATAAGAGAAATCGAAAATGCCAAATCATTGGAAAGCGTCAGCGGCATAAAGGATAAGTTACCACAATTAATTAAGATGCTGGTTGACAGCGGCGCTAAAACGAAAAACATAACTCATATTATTACGAATATCTTTGATAAAATAGTAACTAAACTGATCGGTTTTGCAATTAAAAAACTCGGTGAACCGCCCGTTAAGTTTTCTTTTGTTGCATTAGGTAGTGCAGGCAGAAAAGAACAAGCATTAATTTCTGACCAAGATAATGCAATAATATTTGAAAATGTAGATGAAGCAGAATTTGATAAAGTGAAGGAATACTTTGATAAATTGGCTGATTATGTTTGTAAGGGTTTGAATGACTGCGGTTATGTTTTTTGCAAAGGTGAAGCGATGGCAATGAATATTAAGTGGACACAATCACTTAATAAATGGATAGAATACTTTCATAATTGGATAGCCAATTCTTCGCAGCAAGATTTAATTGATATAAGTATCTTTTTCGATTTTAGATCGGTTTATGGGGACTCAAATATTGTTGAGGAATTAAGAAAAAAATTATCCAAATTAACTGAGAACCAAGCCGGGTTTTTTCAACATCTCACTAAAAATTGTTTACTTCACAAACCACCTGTGAGTATACTTGGCGGATTACAGTTAGAGTCCAAAGGTGATCATGCAGAAACTTTCGATATTAAACTTGCTACTATGCCTATCAGTGACTTTGCTAGAATTTATGCGCTGAAGCATAGTTTGGTAGACACAAATACGCTTGAGCGATTAAACTCTCTATGGCAAAAAGGAATTCTTACAAAAACCAGCTATGATGAAATAGTTCTGTCATATAATTTTTTAATGCAGCTAAGATTTAGACATCAAGCTACTCAAATTACTAAAAACAAAGACTTTGATAATTTTATTTACCCAAAAGAATTAACCCAAATTGAAATTAAGACATTAAAAAATACTTTCTCTCAAATTGTTGGGATTCAGAAAAGATTAAGTTATGATTTTAGTGGAGAAGCTTTATAGTAGTTAAATTAGATGATTTCTCAAACCATTAGCTGCTTCATAAGGTTTTAAGTTTTTGCACTCGCTGATGAATGGACCGGTAAAGTTTATTTCTTTCAATTTAATTGCCATTTCTTTCCAGTTAATGTTTCCTTCTCCAACCGGTAAATGGCTGTCGTCATTTCCGTTGTTATCGTGAAAATGAACAACAGCAAGTTTATCTTTAAAGTGGTCAATATATTCGGATACTCCTTCGGCATTGTTTGCATGCCCAGTATCAAGGCAAAATTTAATATTTGGTGATTCTAATTCCGAGAAGACAAATTCTAAATCATTTATATTATCTCCCAGCAAAAAATAATCTGATCCTTGGGGTAAAGGAGTTACATTTTCTAACGCTAAATTTACATTATATTGATTACACTTACCGAGAAGGTCAGCCAAGCTTTTTGTATATCTTTTTAAAGCATTATTTCTTTGCCTGCTTTCAATCGGAAACCAAAAAAATAGTCCCATGTGTGCAGTTATGTTTTTGACATTTAGTTTATTGGCTAATTCAATAGTATCGGAAATGTATTTGATATTTTTTTTCCTTTTGTAAAAAATTATATCAGAAATATTTATTTCAGTAGGCAGATGGAAGCTTAGTTGAATATCGTAAGCAGAAGTTTTTTCATTTAGTTTTTCAATTCGTTCTTCGTTAAAAGATTTAATAGATGAGTGAGGTTGAGTTAAATTTATTTCGATATGGTCCAATCGTTTTTCAAAAGCGTAATCTAAAAGATCTTCAGGTGGGTAATTATAAACATTAAATCCAATTTTATAGTTGGTCATTAGAGAAATATAACTTTGATTTAATTAGATGATAATAGCCAATTAAAAAAAATATAACAAGGGGATTTTTATCAGAATATTCGCTGCTTAATTTTAATCTCAAGCAGCGAATAAATTATTCAGTAATTTTTAAATTGTAATTTATATTTCTTTCTTTTAATCCACCTAAAATAAATTTAACGGATGTATGGTTTTCTCCAATAAATTCGGGTGGACAAATTCCTTTTTTATTATATAATTCATTTGTCAACATCCTAATTGCCATTGTTGCAGTATAGCCCGTAGTTCTTGCCATTGAGCTTGTTTGTGACGGCTCATCATATTTGTCAACAAGATCGTATTGATATTTTACTTTTTTGTTTTCCTTTTCACCTTCTACAATTACTCTCATTACGGTTATGTCGCGGTCTTCATTTTTCATTTCCCATTGAGGAAAAAGTAGTGATGATGTGAAATCAAGAGGCTTAATTTTTTTGCCTGAAACTTCAATTTCGTTTTTTGAGAAGAAACCGGTTTCTCTAAGAATTTTCATAATTTCAATATGTCCGGGGTAGCGCAGAGTTTTTTCTTTTTTATTTGGAGCGTCAATATTGAAAAGTAGTGAACGAAGTCCATCACTGTTAAATGCCTCAAGGTTTCCGGCTTCATCAAAATTAATTATTTCTGCTTCAGATAATGCCTCTTTAACGACTGTTTCATTATTGTAAATATACCGTGCCGGACGGGTATATTCTTCGATTACATCAGAAGGAGCAAAAACTGCTTTATACTCATAAGGCCATTCGCGTTTTTGCGGTAGTCCGCCAACATAGATTTCTATGTTTTCTGTTTTGTCCAAAATTGAATTAACATAACCTGCTAAAAGATTACTCATTCCCGGAGCAACACCGCAGTCAACAATTGCGGTTACGTTTTTTGACTTAGCCAACTCACTTAATTCACGCGGATCTTCTTCGGCAAAAGTTATGTCAACTACACTTTTACCGTTTTCGATAACTGTTTTTAGTGTCTCGAATCCCATGGAACTGGGTGTGGCATTTAAAACAAAATCTGAATCCTTTATTGCGTCAACAATGTTTTCTTTTTTTGATAAATCTTTTTCTAACGCGATTATATTTTTGTACTCTTTTACCTTTTCGAGTTTTGATCTATCATAATCAACTAACGTAATCTTAAACTCGTTATCTTTTGCTAAATCTATTGCCATGGGAGTACCGATTAACCCGGCACCTAAAATTGAAATTTTCATAGTGTTTTCCTTGTTATATATTTTGTAACTTCATTTAGAAAGAGAGAATGTTAGAATTTATTTAAAAAACGAAGGTTTAGTGAAGGGAGGGCTATAAACCGTTAAATCTATTTTGAAAAGCGATATGAAGTATTAAAATAATCAAGAGTATTAATTATTTAAATTTATTCAAAATCCAATTATTGGAACTTTAATGAAAATATATTAGTTTAATAACACATCAAATTTAGTGATTAATTTTTGTGATAAAAAATTAAAACTAGGGTTGGTAAAAATTTGGAGAGAAAATGGCTGAGAAGATTAAAGAATACACGAATGGTGAAATTACAGTTGTATGGAAATCACAGGCTTGTATTCATTCAGGAGTTTGTTTAAAAGCCTTGCCTAATGTTTTTAACTTAAAGCAGAAGCCGTGGGTAAATATGGAGGCTGATTCTACTGATAAAATAATTGATGTAGTGAAAAAGTGTCCTTCTGGGGCTCTATCATATTACAAAAATAAGGAAGGGAAAACTGGAATTACTTTTGGAGAAGATGTGACAATAAAAGTTTTGAATGGCGGGCCATTATTAATAAATGGGAAAATAAAGTTGATACATGATGAAAATGAAATTGAAACAGGCGAAGTTACTGCTCTTTGCAGATGCGGTGCTTCTAAAAGTAAACCTTTCTGCGACGGAAAGCATCTCTTAGTAAAGTTTGAAAAAGAATAATAATTTGAAGGTTAATGAAATGAAAAAGATAGTTCATAAAGCTGATTCAAGAGGATTCGCAAATCATGGTTGGTTGAAATCAAATCATTCATTTAGCTTTGCCAGTTATTACAATCCTGAAAAAATGGGATTTGGGATGCTGAGAGTACTTAATGATGATATCGTTGAGTCCGGGCAGGGTTTTGGAACTCATCCTCACAAAGATATGGAAATAATCTCGATACCGTTAAAAGGGGATTTGGCTCACAAAGATAATACAGGCACAGAAGAAGTAATCTCTCCGGCAGATGTTCAAGTAATGTCTGCAGGTACAGGAATTACACATTCGGAATACAATCATTCTCAAACTGATGATGTGAACTTTTTACAGTTATGGATTATTCCAAACCAAGCTGGACATGAACCAAGATATGATCAGAAATCATTTAATTTAGAAGAAAGAAAAGATGACTTTAGTGTTTTGGTTTCTCCCCAAAAAGGCGGAAATGGTTTGTGGATTAATCAAAATGCTTATATCTCAAGATTAACAAATGATGTAGCCAAAAATGTAACATACAATTTGCATTCGGAGAATAACGGAATTTATGTTTTTGTTATTGAAGGTGAAGCTGATGCTGCGGATGAAAAATTATCAATGCGTGATGCAATTGGAATTTGGGATGTTGAAAAAGTTGATTTCAGTATAAAAGAAAATTCTGATGTGTTAATTGTTGAAGTGCCGATGGCATAATGACATTAAGGCGGAATAAAATGATTCTGCCTAATTTTTATCCTTCCAAAATCACAAATTTAACTTTATTTAAATTGACAAGAAGTTAATATAAAAAATTAGATTTCTCCATTTATTGAATTGTTTTCAATTCCGTAAAGATACTTTAAGTGATAAGCGTATCAAGTATAATTAATTAAATATTTGACTAATAGCGTGATGTTTGTTATATTGTTAAGTATTAATTGGTTAAACAGTAATTAATATCCGATTCTGGTGGTGCTATTTTTTTGTAAAGTGCTTTCATTAAATTAAGACAAAATAGAATTATTATCTGTAATTGATAATAGATCTTTAACAAGAAAAGGGAGAAACAGCCTATGGAACTTATAGCATATAAAAAAGCAGAAGAGTTAAATGATAACTCAATACCGGTTATTTCACCTGAGTGGAGACTCAAGAGGATTGGGGAAAGAACAATTCTATGGTTTTATGAAGTAGAAGAATCCCGCTATCTGAATATCCCCCCTTTATTAGCTTCGATTCTACCGTTGTTTGATGGCAAAAGAAGTTTCGCAGATGTAAAAAAAATAATTCAATATACTTACGGGGTTAATACCGATGATGCAAACAAAATGCTCGCAGAAGTAATTACCGGGATAAACTCTGACAACAAATGCGTAGTTGAAATGAACGAAACTTTAGAAGACTATATTGTTGATTACAACGTTGAAGAATTTATAGTAAGTCCAGAAGGATTTACACCAAAAGGAAGATTACCCATTCCTTTGTCAATCGGAATTCTGTTTTCTAATGATTGCCAAACCAACTGCTTGTATTGTTATGCCGAAAGAAGAAAAGTACCTGCTCGCGAGCATATGTCGATAAAAAGGTGGAAAGAGATTTTTCATGAAGCCCGTAATCTTGGGATTGAACAAGTAACAATTTCCGGCGGTGATCCGCTTTTCCATAAAAATTCAATTGATCTGCTCGAAGAGCTTATCAAATTGAAAATGCTTTTTTTAGTATCAACTAAGTGCCACGTTACAAAAGAAAAAGCTGCACGATTAAAGGCAATAGGCATGGCTGATCCGATAAATCAAATTACAAGGGAGATTCAATTTAGCTTGGATGGTCCCAACAGTTTGATAGCAGATACAATGGCCGGTGTTCCTGGGTTCTATGAAAAAGCTATAGACAGCATAAAAAATCTAAAAGAAAATGGATTAAAATTTAGAGTGAAAGCAGTGGTTACTCCTTTCAATGCTGATTACATCGAAGATTGGTTATATCAAATGGTTGATCTTGGTGCTGATAAACTTGCATGTGCGGCATACGGTAGAAGTTTTTACAGACACAAAGATGAATACTTTCTAGGACCAGAAGAAACAAATATGCTAAGAGATGTATTTGACAGGTTTGAAGAAAAGCATCCTGAAGTAGATTTAATTTTAACTTCGTTTGATGCCCCAACACTTACAGAAGAGGGAGAAGCAAAACCTAAAGTGAAAAGAGATGATAAGAAAGCTTTCGAAGACCGCATAACTAAAAAGAAAGAAAGCTGGGAAAGCCGTTCACACTGTTCCGGAGGGACTAGCAGTATGACGATTACTCCCGACGGTAGAGTAATTCTGTGCGATCAAGTACCACAAGAAGGTGAATTTGTTGTTGGCGATCTTTCCGAACAATCGATAATGGAAGTCTGGAACTCTGAAGAAATTAAAAGATTCACAGATCCTCCGGTCGAAAAATTTGTTGATACCGTTTGTTATTCTTGTGGTGACTTTGACTCGTGCCATAAAGAATATGGTTATTGCTTTAGAGATTCGTATTTCAATTATGGTACTATTTATGCTCCGCCGCCGAACTGCCCTTTAGCGCCGGACGATGGTTTTCGTATTAATTGATTTCACTGCCCTACCTTTGGGCAATATTGATAAATGAATAATAACTATCACAAAATTAAGGGAGGTCAAATTTATGGACAAAAAAGAAAATGTAAGTCTAACCGATTTACATTTGCGGTCGCTTAATCTGAGAAAAGCCAGGTTCCAGACTGAACTTGAAGTTATCGGGACAAAAGAAATACCTGTTTCAAAAGATGAAAAACTCTCCGTTGAACAAGCTCGCTGGCAAAATGTTGGAAAGCTTGAAATGGATGCTGCTGATATTGAAATAGAATTCATGAAAGCTTACAAAAGCAAGATACTAGAAAAAGGCTTAATGGTTCCCGGTACTAATGTTCCGCAAATGACAAAAGCAGATAATTGCTGGCCTAGTTGTACTGATTGTGTAACTGGTTGTACAATATGCGTTACCGATTGCGTTAAATGCGTATCAAACTGCACTGAATGCGTTACTGATTGTATACAGTGCATTACAGATCCAAACTAAAGTTACTTCTCATCAAAAAGGGTGGACACTTGTGCCACCCTTTAATAAAAGCACTTCACTTAACTTTAATTTTCTTCTAAGCCTTTGTATATTCGGTTTTTAATAACAAAAAGTAAAAATGATGGAAAGATTCCCGATAGCAATTATAACTGGAGCAAGTAGAGGAATTGGTAAATCAATTTCAATCGGTTTGGCAAAAGAAGGCTACAAGACGATTTTAATTTCACGGTCAGAAGGAAAATTGAGACAAGTAAAAAAGGAAATTGATGATATTCTTGGAAATAGAAATGAATTGTCTCCTGAAGTCCTTCCGGTTGATATCACAGATTTTGAAAGCTCAAAAAAAATAATTAAACAAGTAATTGATAAATACAAACAAATCGATGTGCTTGTTAATAATGCAGGTATTTGGGCTAAAGGCTCTTTGGAAACTACTGAAGAAAAATTATCAGAAGTAATGAATACAAATTTAATTGCACCTTTCTCAATTCTAAAAGAAGTTGTGCCGGTTATGAAAGAACAAAAAAGCGGCTGCATTTTTAACATTGCTTCGCGTGCGGGTAAATATGGTTTTCCTGGTTCAGGAACTTATGTTTCTTCGAAGTTTGCACTTATTGGGCTAAGCGAATCCTTGTACCGCGAGCTTTCAGAATACAATATTAAAGTAACTTCAATTAGTCCGTCTTGGGTTAATACAGATATGGCTGATGAGGCCGGGTCAGTTATTGCTAAAGAAGAAATGATTCAACCGGAAGATATTACAGAAACAATCAGATATTTATTAAAACTTTCACCATCAACTTACATCAAAGATGTAACGATTGAATGTCAATTGAGAATTAAATAATATCTATCTTCTTGCTTCCAACTTTTCGCGTAAAAGTTTGTTCACAATTTCCGGATTGGCTTTGCCTTTTGATTCACGCATAACTTGGCCGACAAAGAATCCAAGCACTTTTTCTTTTCCATCCAAAAATTGCTGAACTTGTTTTTCATTGGCGTCAATTATTTTATCAACAATTTCTTCAATTGCAGATGTGTCGGTAATCTGAACAAGATTCTTTTCTTTTATGATCACTTCGGGGTCTTTATTTTCTTTTAGCATTTCCGGGAAAACATCTTTTGCTATTGCGTTACTGATGGTTTTATTATTAATGAGATTTATAAGTTTGCCAATATTTTTTGGTGAGATCGGAAAATCAATCGCTGTAATTTTTTCTTCGTTAATAACTTTTGAAATATCACCCATTACCCAGTTGCTGGCAGATTTATAATCATCTGTCACAGTTATAACGTTTTCAAAATATTCGGCTAAGTCACGGGTAGCTGTTAAAACTCCCGCATCGTATTCTGGGAGTTTGTAATCTTCGATATATTTTTTCTGTTTGGTTTCTGCTAATTCCGGCATCGAAGATCTTATCTTTTCCTTCCAAGCTTCATCAACAACAACCGGCATCAAATCCGGATCCGGGAAGTAGCGGTAATCGTGTGCTTCTTCTTTGCTGCGCATCGGGAAGGCTTCGTTTAGATCTGCATCCCAAAGTAGAGTCTGTTGCACAACTTTTCCGCCATCTTCAATTAATTCAATTTGCCTGTTGATTTCAAAATCAATAGCACGCTCAACATTTCGGAATGAGTTCATATTTTTCACTTCAGTTTTCGTCCCGAATTTTTCTTCCCCCCTTAAACGAACTGAAACGTTTGCATCACAGCGGAGTGAACCTTCTTCCATGTTGCCGTCGCAAATTTCGAGATAAGTGACAATTTGTTTCAACTTTGTTAAATACAAATATGCTTCTTCCGCAGAACGTATATCCGGTTCACTCACTATTTCAACAAGTGGAGTTCCGGTTCTATTCAAATCAACACAAGTGTCGTAGCCTCTATCATGAATTGATTTGCCCGCATCTTCTTCCATGTGAATACGTGTAATGCCGATATTTTTGGTAACTCCATCTTTAGTTGTTACTACTATTTTCCCATGCTCGCAAATAGGTTCTTCATATTGTGAAATCTGATAGCCTTTTGGTAAATCGGGGTAAAAGTAATTTTTTCTCGCAAAAATTGATTTTTCATTTATTTCACAGTCAGTAGCCAAACCAAGCAGTACAGAATATTCAACTACTTTTTTGTTTAAGACAGGCAACACACCCGGGTGGCCCAAGCAAACCGGGCAAACATTTGTGTTTGGCGGATTTCCAAATTTTGTTGTACACCCGCAGAAAATTTTTGTCTCTGTTGAAAGTTGTGCGTGGACTTCAAGTCCGATTACGGCTTCATATTTCTCATTCATATTTACAAAAGAATTGGTTAGAAATTTAGGTGCAAATATAATGATTTAGTTTGCAAATATTTATTTATAATCCAATTTTATAGACTTGATTAAGTTTAAATAAAATCTAATGTTTGTTAACGTAAATTTTAAACCAAATGAAAAAAACCTATGAAAGCAATATTCGTATTATTTCTTTCTCTTTTTCTTTTTACTTGTTGTTCCTCAGTTGATCCTGTTGTTAATAGAATTCAGAATGTAAAAACTGAAACAGCGTCTCAGAATAGGCATATTAAAATTACTGCGGACAAAGAAGATTACCCTTTACAGATTGGCGCAACTTTTAGCGTTAATGGTGATAAAAATTTTGAGAATTCAATAGAAGGACACACGAAAATTAATAGCAAAGGTTTTTTCGAAATTGATACGATTCAGTTTGTTGGCCCGGAAAGTTTCACTTTCACAGAAACCGAAGGAATAAATGATTTTTTCTTTAATGGAGACAATTTTAGTGTTGAATATCCCGATTATGAATTTGGCCTTGAATTGGATTTAGCTGTAACGAAGTTTGCTGCATTTTCTTTTGGGGCGAATTTTTATCAATTTAGCGATAAAAGCTACATAGGAAATTCGTTTGGCTTAGGAATATTTAAAGAACATAATGATTGGGGAATTAGGTTTGATGTTGGCCTTGATATCCGCCACAGTCAATCTATTGCAAACTTTGTCGCCCATCAACAAAATTTTGACAATGGAAAAAGAGATGGAATCTTTTATCAAATAAAAAAGTCTGAATCATATCTTGATAGATATCTTAGTCTTACTATCAACACAAATAGAGATTGGTTGTTAAATTTATTTTTAAGTTATTCATTAGGCACAAAAACGTTTTACGATTTTACAGTAAATCGAAATGATATTGTTTATGATAATTTTGGCAATTTATCCATCCTAAATCAAATTGAACTTGGTGATTTTGAATACAATCAAGTCTATAACAGTTTTGCTTTTGGAATGTATCATAACGTTGTTGACTTTGGAAGGGTAGTATTTGGAGTAAGATACAATACTTTGTACGATGCAGAAAAAAAAATGAATGGAATTAATACATTTATCCAATATGATTTTTTGTTTTAAAATCAAAAAGGCAGATCATTTAATCTGCCTTCTTATATCTTTTATCTCAAATCTATTTAAGCATTATCATTTTTTTCGATTGCACGAAACTGCCTGCTTCCATTGTGTAAATATAAACCCCGCTTGAAAGATTATCAGCCCGGAATTCAATCTCATAAACACCGACCTCTTTATAGCCCGTTGTTAGAACTTTTACAAGTTTACCAATAGAATCATAAAGCTTGATTGTTACTCTTCCTGCTTGTGGAACACTGTACTTAATTATTGTAGATGGATTAAACGGATTCGGATAGTTCTGTTCCAAAGCAAACTCAGTCGGTAATTCTTTTAATTCATTTTCAGAAACACTTGTTACGTTGTTTGTGTCTTTTGATTCCGAAAGAGCTAAATCAATTGTTCCACGAGAAGTATCTGAACCAAACAGCATCGCAAGTTGGTTGTTAATTACATAGGAGTAACCGTAGCCTCCGCTCTTCGGATCGAGTCCGCCATTTGCTTTAGTAGTGTCATCCGCTGTACTTGCTGTTCCCATGTCATCGAAGCCTTGTTTTGTATCGTGTACCCAGGCTATCCACGGAACGCCTTCAACGTAGCCACCACCAATTAAGTCAACCCAGTGGCCACCACCACCGCTCCAGCCGATTCCAAGTTCAACATCTTCACCGTCTTTTAATTCTTGAATTATCCAATCGATTAAAGTTGTGTTGGTTGTATTTGCGTTTGAAGTTGTGCTGCCGACTGTAACATTATTGTTCGGAACAAAACTCTGGCCTTGTCTATTTTTGTGTTTTACTTTTAGGCTGTTTGTAAGATTATTATCATCAATATATTTTAATTTACCGTTAAGCATATTTACGTCACTAACAGTTTGATGAGGCTGACGTTGGGTAGCTTTGTCAATTTCACCAACTAAGCTTGTGTCACGAATGCCTGGCTTATGCTCATGAGGTACATTTATCCCGTCAACATTTTCGAGCCATTGCAAACTGTTTGCTAGCGCTCCTGGCCCACACTGGTTTTGATCTTGTTCAAGATTTACATGTCCGTGCTGCCACACTAAATCATTTTTACCTGTGCTGTCAAAAGGAATATTCTCAAAAGGAATTGGTGCGAGAATATTTCCGATTGGCATATTTCTACCTTGAGCATTGTACTCAACAGTTGATACTTCAAAAGTCTCAAAGGTTAATTGTTCTAACGGGATCGGATCCAACAAAGGTTCTTCAAAAATCAGTGGACTTAATTCCAGTTCAACAATTTCTATCGGCTCAGGCAATTGGAGATTTATCATTCCTGAAAGTCCCGGGTAGCCCGAACTCTGATCTATAATCATGTTTTGAATAATCCATCCCAAATCAGGACTGAACACATTGAGAAATCCAAATGACATTCCAGTAGCAGATTCAATAGTATTAAAATCAACTGATATTAACCCTGTGCTGGAATTTAATTCTTCAAATTCGGGAAGCGTAAAATCAACCTGGAAAATAAACAACCCGTCTTCCGGTCCTAGTTGTTCAGCAGGGGTGTCTGTAATAAAGAATGGAAATTCAATTTTATTATTTGATGAATCTGAATCGTTTTGATCAATAATTTCTATTTGTAGTAGAAATTCTCCAGTGGATTGCGGATCAAATTGCTCCTGCGAAATAATAGTTGTATTTGAATCGCCGGCTAATGAAACATTTTCAAGCTTTTCAACAAAAACCGGTTGAGCACTAACTAAATCCAACGCGACAATTTCTATATCAAATTCATCTGCCGGGTTTGAAGATATGTTTTGAATTTCAAATTCAAAGTTGAAGGGCTCTCCCAAAAGAAAAACTTTCGGCGGAAAAATAATATCCCCAAACTTTAAATCGGGACTTGGCTTTTTTGATTCTGACAATGCGAGATCAATTGTGCCTCTTGAAGTATCTGAACCAAATAAAGCAGCCAACTGATTATTGATTACATATGACCAGCCGTAGCCGCCACTTGCCGGATCAAGACCGCCGTTAGCTTTTGTTGTATCATCAGCAGTGCTTGCGGTTCCCATATCATCAAAACCTTGTTTAGTATCGTGCACCCATGCAAGCCACGGCACGCCATCAACGTAGCCCCCACCAATTAAATCAACCCAGTGGCCGCCACCGCCACTCCAGCCAATTGCAAGCTCAACATCTTCTCCATCTTTCAATTCTGAAATTATCCAATCAATTAATGAGGTGTTGCTTGTATTTGCTTTTGAAGTTGTGTTTCCGACTGTAACATCGTTGTTCGGAATAAATGATTGACCACTTCTGTTTTTGTGTTTAATAGATAAGCTTCCGTTGAGGTTGTTATCATCAATATATTTTATTTTTCCGTTTAACATATTAGCGTCACTGACGGTTTGGTGTGCTGCTCTGTTTGAAGCTTTATCAATTTCCCCGACTAAACTGTTGTCCCTAATTCCGGGTTTGTGTTCGTGCGGGACATTTATGCCATCAACATTTTCAAGCCATTGCAAACTGTTTGCTAGTGCTCCCGGCCCGCACTGGTTTTGATCTTGCTCAAGATTTACGTGTCCATGCTGCCAAACTAAATCGTTTTTGCCATTTTCGTCAAAAGGAATGTTGTCAAATGGAATTGGAGCTAAAATATTTCCGATCGGCATGTTTCTGCCTTGTGCATTGTATTCCACTTGAGTTATAGGGAAGTCATCAAATTCGATTAGATCAATTGGCTCAAGCAGAGGTTCTTCAGAAAGTAAACCGCAAAGCTGAAGGCTTTGGATTTCAACTTCAACTTGAAGATCAAACATTCCGGATAATCCTGGGTAACCCGAACTGACATCAAAAATCATGTTTTGAATTACCCAACCCAGATCGGGTGAAAATAAATTTATAAAACCAAACTGCATTTGAGTTACTTCTTCAATTGCCAAAAAATCAGCTGAAAATAATCCGGTACTAGAATTCGGTTGTTCGAATTCTGGAAATAAAAAATCAATTTGTGAGATTTGTAGTCCTGAATTTGGCCCAAGCTTTATTCCGGGCAATTCAACAGCGGTAAAAGCAAACTGTTTTTGATTATTTGAAGGAGTCACCTCTTGAGAGAATTCAATTATTATATCAAGTATAAATTCACCAGGAAACGGAGGAGTGAATAGTTGTTGTGTGGTTAAAACTGTTTTGTCATATGGCTGCAAATTTGAGCCATTAACAAAGTCTTCAAAAATCTTTTCATTATTTGAATCAAAGATTGAAACAATTGCTTGAAAATTATCTGCTGCAAAGTTACTGTCATTTTCAACTTCAAATTGCACTGCAAAAGGGTCATCAACATAAACGAATTGCCCCGGCCGAATAATATCACCTGGCTTAAGATCAGTTGCAATTGATGATTGAGATAAAATAAAAAAGGAAAAAATTATTAGATAAAGTTTATTTATTCTCATAAATACTCCTGGGTTGGTGAAAATGTAAAATAAGCCAGTATGTCTTTTATTTCAAGAAGTTTAAAAAAAATTAATATACTTTTGATTTTCGTCACATGGTTATTTTTAATTAAAAGATTATTTATCTTAAGATTTATAATTATAAATCTGGGAAATATAGATGAATCTTGACGTATTGATTTTTGCAGCGCACCCTGATGATGTTGAACTTGCGATGGGCGGAACGGCAGCAAAACTAACAAAGAATAATTTAAAAGTTGGAATCGTAGATTTAACAAAAGGGGAAATGGGATCCCGCGGCACTGTTGAAATTAGACAAAATGAAGCTGATAAGGCTTCTGAAATTTTGAATTTGGCTCACCGTGAAAACCTTGGATTGCCTGACGGTAAAATAAAGTTAAATGATGAATTCACAGAAAAGTTAGTTACAAGAATACGTCTGCATAAACCGAAAGTTGTTTTTGGACCCTATATAAACGATAGGCATCCGGATCATATTGGGACAAGCCAAATTGTAAAAGAAGCGATGTTTTTTAGCGGAAACCATAAATATGAAACTCTCTGGAAAGGAGATAGGCAAGAAGCATACCGCCCCGAAAAATTATTTTATTATATGCAGACATTCGAGTTTGATCCTTCATTTATAGTAGATATCAGTGATTCATTCGAAACTAAAATGGAAGCAGTGAGGGCTTATTCTTCTCAGTTTTATAATCCCGAAAGTGACGAACCTGAAACATTTATCAGTCAGAAAAATTTTGTTGAATATTTAGCTGCGCGGGCCAAATTTTTCGGATTTCAAATCCGTAAAGATTATGGTGAGCCGTTTTATACAGAAGAGCAAGTTGAACT
>JANQIV010000173.1 GCA_028282005.1 Melioribacteraceae bacterium
AATTGTTAATAGTGATTTCATTTATTCTCCTTTAATAATTTATAATCCTTTGTCATTCCGGCAATCTTTTGGCCGGAATCTGATAAATCAAAAAATAGATTCCCGCTAAAAACATGCGGGAATAACAACTTGGACACTGCGATAAGATATGCTTAGCTCAGATTGACACATTCTAAAAAATTAGTTAACTAATGATTTTACATCTTCTACTATTTCTTCAATATTAGCATTACTGCCGATATAACTCTTCCTGATATTACCTTCTTTATCGACAAGTGAAATTCTATCAGTATGCACATAGTAATAAATCTTTTCGTTCTGCGGGGTAACAGTTGAATCGCCAATTACAGCAACCACGCTGACCTCTTTAATCAGTCTTTTAATATCATCTTTTTCACCGGTTAAAAATGTCCAGTTACTTTCATCCAAATCTCTTAACTCAGCATATTTTTTCAAAACATCAGGCCTGTCAACTTCAGGATCAAAGGAAACCGAAACAAACTCCACTCCACTTACATTTTCTTCCTTTAACCTGTCTTGAACCAGTTTCATGTTATTGGTTGTGAGAGGGCAAATATCCGGACAGTTGGTAAAAATATAACCTACAACGGCTATTTTGTTGTCAATAAATTTTGGGAATTCAATCATCTCCCCGTTTTGAGTAAGAAGGTCAAACTGTTCATTGCCGAAATCACCTTCAATAGGTAAATTATTTCCGCAGCCTATAAATAAAATGAATACGAAGATTGGTAAGTATCTCATAAAAAATCCAAAAATTTGATAATGTAAAATAAGAAAACAAAATAATAATCCTCACAGTTCTCAAATAAATTGTCTGAAACCTTTTTCCAAAAATTGAATCTGATTTACTGTTAATAATTTTGAGCAAAGAAAATGAAAACAAAAGTAAAAGATCTCGACGAAAATAAACTGCGGACATCAACAGAAATTCTTAAAGCAATCGCGCATCCGATCAGGATAAAAATCATGTGTTTGTTAGATAAAGGCAAAAAACTATCGGTTAGTGAATTGTTCAGTAATCTCGACATTGAACAAGCAGTGGTTTCACATCACTTAAGAATTCTAAAAGATAGAGATGTGCTTGATTACACAAGAGACGGCAAAAACACTTATTATTTTATGAAAAAAGACAAATTAAACCAGGTAATTGATTGTGTTATTGAATGCTGTGAGATATAAAAAAATTTCAGCAATACATATAATTATCTATATATGTCTATAAATAAATTTTGTGCTAAGTAAAAAATTGAAAATATAAATGGAGTTAAAAATGAAAAGTAAAATTCTCTTATTACTGATGCTCTTTGTCAGCCACGTAATTCAATCACAGGAAAATGTAATTGAATTATCGATTGACGAAGCTTTGCAATTAGCTAAAGAAAATAACTACGAAATCAAATTAGCGCAGACAGAAGTTGATAAAATGGCGGGTGATTTTAATAAGTCGCTTTCTGTCTTTCTTCCCAGTGTAACGCTATCGGAAACGTTTATCAAAACAAACGATCCGCTCAGTTCATTCGGCTTTAAATTAAAACAAGAAATTGTTACTGCCGCAGATTTTAACCCGGTAATTTTGGACGACCCGCCGGAGATTGAAAATTTCACAACAAAGGTTGAAGTAATGCAACCGTTAATAAACGTTGA
>JANQIV010000181.1 GCA_028282005.1 Melioribacteraceae bacterium
TACATAAGTCTTTCGGTTCATCATCCGGACTTTTGTGGTATATTTCCAGACATGGGTTATCATCCGGTTCAAATCCGCTGCTTGGCAGCCACTCACCATAAAGTGCTTTGTACGCATGTTTAATATTTTCTTGTTTTCCTTCGAATCTGTAAAGGCCGTACTTACCGCCTTTAATAATTAGTTCGTCAACTCCGTTTGAAGGTTTTGCGTCATCACTGATTGTGATACAAGCATCATATCTGCATTTGTCTTTAGGAGTGATATCAGGATTGTCGTGAGATATACCGATGAATTTTGTATTTGGACCCAACTGTTTATGAGCTGCACCCCATTGACAGAGTTTATCCCATGTCTCTTTGATTTTTTCATGAATATACCCGCCGTGCCATGATACAAATGCAACTCGCATATCAGTTAATTCTTTTACTTCAACTTTCATTTCTGTTCTCCCTTTATTGTTTTGGAAATTATAAATTACGTTTCCAAAATAATCTTGGGAGATATCTAAAGTTTTACCGGATTTGCGATTGATTTTGCTATTCTTGCTATTAATTATGTCTTTGCCTTTTTTTCTTAACTGGCTGGCGGAAAAACCGAAATGGGATTTAAACGCTCTCGAAAAAACTGCCGATGACGAAAAACCGCAATCAAAAGCAACATCTGTGATGGACCTTTTTGAGTTTATCAAAATATTTGCAGCCCTTTCGAGCCGGACTCTTTTTACAAAGTCCAGAGGAGTTTCTCTTAATAAAGAAGAAAATATCCTGTGAAAATGAAACGGCGAGAAATAAGCTTCTTTCGATAATGAATTTAGATCAAGAGTTTCTGTTATGTTTTCGTTAATGAATTTTACAACTCTTTGAATTCTTGCCCTGTATTCTTCGAATGATTTTTCTGAATTTTTCATAGGGCAAATTTAATAAACTATTTCTTTTTTACATATAACCCGTCAAACCAAGGTGTCCATGTTTTACCACCGTCTGTTGACTGCTCAAAAAACTGACGTACATTTCCATGTTCAAGCGGAGTCCAGGTCCCTCTGAAATCGGTCTTGCTGCCGTCTTGTGAAATTAAATTGCCGACTAGCTGCATTGCACCGTCAATAAAATCACCTTCAATATCGACAATATATCCACCATCAGCAGTCCAAATCTGTATCCATTTCTTTTTCAGAGGATCGTAATAATTCATACTTGAACCTCTGTTACCGGAGGAACTTTCCCAACTTTCATAAAGAGCGCAGCCGCTGTTAATTTTTTCAATTTTATTTGTGCCTGCTTTTTGTCCGTTTGGATTATTATAATTATAAACATCCCATTCACCAATCCAGAAATCAAATTTGCGATAGTTTTCATCATACTCGCATGGCTTTGCATTCTTTTTAACACCAGCTATTAAGACTATAAATTCCGGGTTATCACTGAATTTATCAAAATTTGCGTCGCTGCTAATTTGCTTTACATTACTGTATCCTGCTTCCACAGCTTTACTCAGCCAGCTCATTGCTATTTCATCTTCGTTTAATAACGAATATGTTGTTGCAATTTGGTATCTGACAAAAAATGGGAAGAAGCCTTTTTGATCTGCTGTTTCAAAAGCAGGTAATGCATCGGAATATTTTTCCAAATTGAAATATGAGCTGCCTAGTCTGAACCATGCCTGCCCATTTTCCGGTTCAGCTTTTGTAATCTCAAAATATGCTTTTACAGATTCCTCCCAATTTTGGTTATTATAATATTCATTGGCTTTATTTTTTTCTGTCTGTGCCATGGTAAATGACGTAATTAAAATAAATAAAATTGTATGAATTAATTTTTGTGAAAGTTGCATGAATGGCTCCCCCTAATTTTTTATACCATTCAATATAGTATGATTACAGCCGAAAGTCGTTAATTCCAACAAAAATTAACCATAAAAAGACTGATTGGCTTATTATTTTCTCAAAGACTCCACTCTTTAAAAGATGAAATCTTTAAATCAATTCAGCTTCACTTTCATAATTAATATATCTTCCAGCTCTTCCGGTTGTTGTATTGAAACCGGTTTCCCCTGTTCATCCCAAACATAAGCGCTTCTCATTTGACCGTTTGCTAAATAGTAATAATGGTCTCCGGCAATTTCACCGGTAGCAGCCTGATCAAAATTTGGGTTATGGGATTCGATAATTTTTGTGTCTGTAATTTTATATCCCGAATCATCAAGATAATATTGATTGATACTGTTGTTTGGATACCCGGTTTGATGGCAAATCAGAGTGCCTTTATAAAAAGCCATTCCGTCAATTCCTTCGAGAGAAACATCTGCCGGATATCGAATCAATTGCCAGTTCTTTGTTTGTAAATTTAATGCTGATATTCCTTCAGTACTTGCAGCGTACAGAATGGATTCATCGTCGTTCAACGCTAATCCGTTTAAGAAAAAGAAAAGAGGATCAGCTTGATAAAATAATTCTAACTCATCTTTATCCTTTGGAATTTTATAAATCTTCGAAGTCAAAGATTCCGTTATGTAAACATTACCGTTTGATGAAACTGTTAGGTCGTTTAAAAAATGAGTTTCGCCCTTGTTATCATAATCGTATTTTTTTATAAGTTGTGCTGTTGTTAAATCATACTTATGAATTCTTGATTTTGGAGTTTGCGGGATTACTTTTTGTTTTGTAGTCATTCCTGCCGGATCAAAAGATGAAACAACCCAGAGATGATTTCTCTTTTCGTCTACTTCCATTCCAAAAGTACTAAGCAAATCATCGTCAGCCTCTTTCTTAAAATCTGATATTTCACCTTCTTTAGTAATTTGCAAAACTTTTCTTTTGTACATTGAGCTTAAAAATAATTTACCGGTATTATTGTCAAAGGCAACTCCTTCAGGCACTAAATCCTTTTCAGG
>JANQIV010000197.1 GCA_028282005.1 Melioribacteraceae bacterium
TCCGGAGGGGATGACGATAACAGTGAAGAAGAGACTGATGAAAGTTATGAAGAAGAATCCGACGATGATGATGAAATAAGAAAATTATTAGTGCCGGAAATTAAAACAAGATCAATTTTTGACAACCGACTTGGTTCTGCCGGAAAAGGTGATGAGACTGTTGGCAGATCGGAAGTGCCGAATATAAAAGTCCCTGTTAAACCGAAAATTGAATATGATGTTGAAAGCGAAAAAATTGCTCGCGGAAATATCTGGACAGACGGAAATAAATTCGTTATTCAAGTTTCATCGTTCAGAAAAAAGTCAGTTGCTGAAAAAGAAGTAGCAAGATTAAAAAGTGCCGGACACAATGCTTTTGTAATTGAAGCTTACGTAGCGAAATTCAGAAGGAATTATAATCGTGTGCGTGTCGGCTATTTCGATACACTCCAAGAAGCCCGCCAATATCAGAGAACTATTAGATAATTTTTTGATTCGTAAAAAATACTTGTCCAGTTTTCGGTTGTAGATTGAATTCTGTAAACAGTAATTTGCTCACAGAAAAATTAAATGTGAGAGAAAATGGAATTCAAAAAATTACACGAGCAAAACGAGCCACTTTTAATCTGCAATGTTTGGGATGTACCAAGCACAAAGGCTGCTGAGAAATTAAACTTCCAGGCTGTAGGTACATCAAGTGCAGCAATTGCGACAATGATAGGTTACAATGACGGAGAAAATTTAAGTTTCTCAGAACTAACCTATTTTGTAAAACGTATAAAAGCTAATACCAGTTTGCCTTTGTCGGTTGATGTCGAATCCGGTTATAGCCGTGATCCTGAACTGATAGTAAGAAATATAAACGAATTAATAAAATTAGGAATATCCGGGATTAACATTGAGGACAGTGTTGTTGCGGGGAATAGAGTACTTATCGAGAGGGAACAGTTTTCAAAAACTATAGAATATACGAAGAGCAAAATTAGTGATGAAGTTTTTATTAATGTTCGGACTGATACGTTTTTATTGGGTTTGACAAACGCAGTAGAAGAAACTAAAAAAAGAATCGAGCTTTACGAACAAACCGGAGCGGACGGGATTTTTGTCCCGAGTATTGTAAAAGAAGATGACATTAAAGCTGTAGTTGAAAGTACTGAATTGCCAATCAATGTTATGTGCATGCCGGATTTACCGGGGTTTGAAAAATTAAAAGAGCTGGGAGTAAAAAGAATCAGCATGGGAAATTTTCTTTTTGACAAAATGTACGGTAATTTTGAGCAGACATTAAATTCTATTAAAACTGATCAATCATTTAAAGCGGTATTTGAAAATGTTAGTAACTGAGAAGAATAAAATAAAAACTTATTACCAGGCTTTGCTGGATAGGGAACCGAGTTACGTTGGAATATTTTACGTTGGCGTGAAGAGTACATCCGTTTTCTGTATATCTACATGCAGAGCAAGAAAACCTAAATTGGAAAACGTTGAGTTTTACACGACCTTTAAAGAAGCATTGGCTTCAGGTTATCGCCCGTGCAAAATTTGTAAACCAACGGAGAATGCCAACAAAGCACCTGAGCAAGTTGAAGAAGCAATTAAAATGGTGAAGGAAAACCCGAAAGAAAAGATCACTGATTTTCAATTGAAGCAGCTGCAGATAAGCCCGGAGTTGGTGAGGAGATGGTTTAATAAAAATTACGGGATAACGTTTCAAGCTTTCCAAAGAATGTACAGAATAAATAACGCTTTTAATGAATTGAAAGAAGGGAAGACCGCAACAGACACAGCTTTCGAAACGGGTTACGAATCACTCAGCGGGTTTGGGTATACTTATAAAAAGTTTCTCGGGAAGTCACCGAAAAATAGTGTGGCAGAAAACGTAATATTGATCAGCCGTATAACAACACCGCTTGGGCCGATGTTTGTTTGCGCTACCGACGAAGGTCTCTGCATGCTTGAGTTCACAGATAGAAAAATGCTTGAAACTGAATTCAAAGATTTGCAGAGATTGCTAAGAGCAAAAATCATTGCCGGGGAAAACGAACATATTAAACAAGCGAAGAAAGAAGTAGGAGAATACTTTGAAGGGAAACGAAAATCATTTGATGTAAAGCTAAACGCACCCGGAACAGATTTTCAAAAGTCTGCGTGGCAATGTTTGCACACAATACCATATGGAGAAACCGCGACTTATCAATACCAGGCAGAGAAATTGAAAAACCCAAAAGCTGTTCGGGCTGTGGGCACAGCAAACGGAGCGAATAGAATTTCTATTATCATTCCTTGCCACCGGGTAATTGGTAAAGACGGTAAACTCACCGGATACGGCGGCGGACTAGAAAGAAAACGCTGGCTGCTTGAACACGAGAAGAGTAATCTTTAATTCCCACACAAGATTATTTTGATAATCATTTTTACTTTCTATAACTTCGTGTATTCTTCGTGGACCTTCGTGAAATAAAAGCTTGGGTGACACGAAGAAAAGATTTAAAGGAAATTTATGTGGGATAAAAGATATTCAGCAGAAGAGTATGTTTACGGCAAAGAGCCGAATGATTTTTTGAGAGAAAATTTTACCAAACTTAAAAAAGGAAAAGTGCTTTGCATTGGCGACGGAGAGGGAAGAAACTCTGTATTTTTAGCCAAGCAAGGATTTGAAGTAACCGCGCTTGATTTATCCTCGGTGGGCTTAAAAAAAGCCGAACAGCTCGCAAAAGAAAATGATGTAAAAATTTCAACAATTCACGCCGATTTAAATGACTACACATTTGAGGCTGAAGCCTGGGACAGCATAGTCTCAATCTTTTTTGTCACCTTCCACCAAATATCCGTGAGAAAACACACAAAGGAGTCGTAAGCGGACTTAAGAAAGAGGGTATATTTTTACTTGAAGCATACACACCAAAACAACTAGAATTTGGAACCGGCGGACCGCCAAATGCCGATATGATGATGACTCTAGGAATTTTAGAAAAAGAACTTGCCGGTTTAAAATTTCTCCATGGAGTTGAAACCACCCGTGAAGTTTATGAAGGTAAATTTCATAGTGGGGATGCTTCTGTTGTTCAGGTAATTGGGAAATATTTCTTAAATAAAAATTGAGAAATTGTCATGAAAGAAGAAGATAATCATGAAGATTGGTTTGAAAAATTATTCAATAAGTTTAGTGATTTTTTTGAATACCTCATTCTCAAAAATATCGATGTTTATTGGTTTCAATGGTTACAATGGGTAATCGTCTCTTCTGCCTTATTTGCTGTATGGATGAAAACAAAATCAATAGTAATAGGAGTTATCACATTATTTTCAGTCCTTCTAATTATTTTTAGAGGGTGGGTCGTTGCAAGAGAGTTTTTAAAAGTTTATTTAGAAAGATTAAGTGAAAAACAAAATCTAAAATTTATAACAATTATAATACTTGTAATTTTGCTTTCGTTTTGCCCCGCGTTTATAACTTATTTTTTGGGAAAATTATTTTTAACCGTAATTACTGATTAATTTTGTTAAATGTCCTCTAGGAAATAAATTAAGAATTTTTTTTTAATCAAAACCTCAACGTAAAAGAAGTTTCTTTATTTGGAACTGAACTTACCCTGATATTCCCACCGTGTGCTCGCACAATTTGCCGTGATAAACTAAGGCCAATACCTGAGTTGTCTTTTTTTGTTGTAAAGATTTTATCACTCCTCCGGAGTTCTGTTTTTTAGTTCCCATTTTGTTATAAAAATGTCTTCCCTTTGTGATTATTAAATTAATTCGTGTTTAAGTATGTATGAAAGAAGTTGATTTTTTAATTAACCCCGAAGTGGTGGAAATATTATAACAACTGAACAAGTGGGAAAATACAAACCTCGAAGAGGTGACAAAAATTACAATTAAATCAGTAATCTTCGTGTACTCTTCGCGTAACAAAAATTTTAATATCACGAAGAAACACGAAGGAGTCACAGAGAACCACGAAGTAACTAAAACCTCAGCGTAAACGAAGTTTCTTTATTTGGGATGGAACTTACCCTGATATTCCCGCCGTGTGCCCGTACAATTTGACGTGACAAACTTAACCCAATACCCGAGCCGTCTTTTTTTGTTGTAAAGAACGGGATAAATATTTTTTCCTGCACTTCGTCCGGAATTCCAGGTCCGTTGTCAATTACTCTGATAATTGTTTTGCCTCTTTCGTTTAAGCGGGCAATCAATCGTATCTCCGCATTCACCGTATTGTTCAAAGCGTGAATAGAATTTATTACTAAATTCAAAAGTACCTGCTCAAGCATTTCAATGTCAGCAGCAAGTTCTAAATTATCAGGCATTACCATGGACTCAAAGGAGATTCCGTTTTCATGTAATTTTTTTTCAGTAAGTTTTTTTACACGGTCAAACAAATTTTTAATCTGGAAAATTTTGAAATCCGGTTTTGGAATTTTAGTCAAGTTTCTATAATTGTTTACAAAATGAATTAAACCGTCACTTCGTTTTTGAATTGTGCTCACTGCAGATTTTATATCGTCAATATCTTCGCTGTTAAAAATGTTATCTTCATGCGGCTCTGAGATCATTGTATTTACTGTTGACGCCAATGACGAAATCGGCGTAATCGAATTCATAATTTCATGTGTTAAAACGCGGATCAGTTTTTGCCAAGCTTCCATTTCTTTTTCTTCAAGTTCGGATTGAATATTTTGGAGAGCTATCAAAGTATAAAAGCTGTTGCGCATTTTAAATTCTGTAGCGTACGCAAGCATTTGGATTAGTTCATTTTCGTCAACAAGTTTTATCGTAATTTTATCGCCCAGTTTCATCTCTGCTAACTCATCCCCAAGATTTGGAGAGACTCTGTTCAGCGCCTCAATGTTATTTAAAAACTGAATTTTGAAAATCTTTTTCGCGGTGTTGTTTATAAGTGTAATTTTACCGTTGGCATCAAAAGCAATTAGTCCGATCCCGATATGCTGCATCACAGTTTGGAGAAATCTTGCCTGCTCTTCTTTTTCGCCGCGTGTTTCCCTGAACTTTTTCATCACTTCGTTTAATGCGTTTGAAAGATCGGAAAATGACTGTCCCATTTTCTTTGATGAAAACGATGACGAAAAATCGGAGTATTTAATTGATAAAATAAAACGCGCTAATTCATTATTGGTGTGATCGATAAATCTTATCAGTGAAAATATTTGATAAACGATTGTGACTATTACAATGAAAAGTGTAGCGTTCAGTTCGGTGTTGTAATAAATATAAAAAGCCAAAAATATTGTTGAGCTTAATAGAAGAATTCTGAAGATTAATTGTAAATGAAATTTTTTCATTGATGATGATTTTATTTAATTCAACAATTCAAAAGCCAAGTAATGTCATTCTGAGGTGCGAAGCGACGTGAGAATCTTTTATCGAGTATTATTGCAATCGATAGATTTCTCATCCCGCCAGCGGGCTTCGAAATGACAAACTAATTTTTAGCACAACACACTTCGACAGGCTCAGTGTGACAATTCCAACTCTCTTTTCTTCGACTCCGCTCAGAATGACGATAGTTACAAATTATACTTTTCCATTCTTCTATAAAGCGATGTACGTGTTAAACCCAATTCTTTTGCTGCCTTAGTAATATTGCCGTTATGTTTGTTGATGGCTTTAATAATCACCATCTTTTCGATGTCATCAAGTTTGTAATTATCAAACACAATGTTTTTATCTTCATCATGACTTTCAGTTTTTTCAAAAAGAAAATCTGTTGGCTGCAGAACATCACCCTCGCTCAAGATTACACTTCGTTCAATCGAGTGTTGAAGCTCGCGTACATTACCCGGCCAATCATATTTCTCTAATTTAACTATTGCTGCCGGACTCAAACGTAAATTAGATTTACCATATTTATTTTTGTACTGCATCAAAAAGAATTCTGCAATCAACGGAATGTCTTCTCTTCTTTCGCGTAATGGCGGAATTTTTATTTCAACTGTATTTATCCTGTAAAGTAGATCCTGCCTAAATTGATTTTCAGCAACCATTTGATATATATTTTTATTCGTTGCACAAATCAAGCGGATATCAACCGGAGTCTGTTTGTTCGAACCAACACGTGAAACCATTCTGCTTTGAATTGCAGTTAAAAGTTTTGACTGCAGTTCAACCGGGATGTTGCCGATCTCATCTAAAAAGAGTGAGCCTTTGTTAGCAACTTCAAACCGCCCGGCTCTGTCTTCTTTCGCGTCGGTGAACGCGCCTTTAACGTGTCCGAACAATTCGCTTTCAAAAAGGGTTGAAGTAATAGCACCCATGTCAACATTCACAAAAGATTCACCTTTTCTTTTCGATTGATTATGGAGCGCGCGAGCAACCAACTCTTTGCCTGTTCCGTTTTCACCGAGTATCAAAACGTTCGCGTCTGTGTCGGCGACTTTTTCTATTGTTCTAAAAACTTTTTGTATCGCTTCGGAGTTACCGATTATGTCGTGATATTTATTAAAGTCTTCATTTAATAATTTTTGCTTTTCTTTTAATGAAGCAATTTCAATTCTCGATTCGCGTAGCCTAAGTGAAGAAGAAAGTGTCGCAAGAAATTTCTCATTCTGCCACGGCTTCAACACAAAATCTGTTGCACCTTCTTTTACTGCACGCACTGCCGTTTCAACATCACCGTATGCTGTTATTAATATTACGATTGCAGAGGGATCAATTTGTAAAATTTCGTTGAGCCAGTAAAAACCTTCCTGCCCGCTTGTCATGTCCTGAGTAAAATTCATGTCTAAAAAGATCACGTCATATTTCTCATTCATCAATAACTGCGGTATGTTCTCCGGGTTTTTCTCTGTTGTTACATAACCAACGTGAGGTTTTAAAAGCAACTTTGCTGCGAGTAATACGTCTTCATTATCATCAATTATTAATATTTTGGAATTTTTTGTAGTCATAATTTTTATCTAATTGTTTATTGAGGGATAAACAAAAAGTATTCCTAAAGCTATGTCCAATGAAAATGAACGAAAAAGAACAATCGAATGTACGCAAACGTACGGTAACGTGCAAAAACGAACATACTAACCGTACGGTAAAAATTAATTGGACAAAAACGAAATCAAATTAAAGAAAATTAGCAGGCATAATTATTGCAAAAGCAACCATTAAGTAAATAACAAGTCCAACAAACAAGAGAAAAAACATTATGGATAAGAAAATAGAAAAGAAAAAGTGGCCACCAAAAAAAATTGCATCGGTACTCGGCGGGGGAGTATTGGTTGTAATTATTCTCTACACTTTTGTTTTAGGTGATCAAAGCACAAAATTAAATGTGCAGAAAGAAAGGATCACAATTTCAGAAGTTAAAAGAGGACCTTTCCAAGAATTCATTCCTGTAACAGGTACAGTTCAGCCTATTGAAACATTTTATCTTGACGTTCAGCAAGGCGGAAGGGTAGTTGAAAAATATGTTGAAGAAGGCGCTTTTCTTGAAATCGGCGACCCGATTATTAGATTGGAAAATCCTGATCTAACTTTAAATATTATTTATAATGAAGCGCAAGTATTCCAGCAAGTGAACGCGTTGAGGTCAACCAAATTTAATTTTGAACAAAACAGATTGAGATTGAAATCATCACTTCTTGACCTTGAACTTGATATAATGGAAAAGCATAGAGATTATAAAATAAAGAAAGAACTTTTTGACAAGGATCTAATTTCTAAAACAGAATTTGAAATATCGAGAGATCAATATGATTTCGCAAAAAGAAGAAAAAACCTGACTTATGAAAATTATATTCAGGACTCATTATTCCAGGCATCACAAATTAACAATCTTGAAAGCCAAGTTGCTCAATTACAAGAGAACTTAAAAGTTACGAAGCAGCAGCTTGAGAATTTGACCGTGCGTGCTCCGATTAAAGGTCAGTTGACTTCGCTTAATGGGGAGATTGGCGAGTCAATCGCGCAAGGTCAAAACCTCGGGCAGATCGATAACATCGAATCATATAAAGTAAGAGCTGCAATTGACGAACACTATATTGCCCGTGTTAGCCCAAATCAGAATGGTACTTTTACATTTGCAAATAATTCACACGCATTAAATATTAAAACAGTTTTCCCGGAAGTTACAAACGGAAGATTTGAAGTTGACATGTTCTTCCCAAGCAACAATGCACCGTCCGGAATTAGAAGAGGGCAGACTGTACATATCAAATTAGAATTAGGCGAGTCGCAAGAGGCGCTATTGGTTGACAGGGGGGGCTTCTACCAAACTACCGGTGGTCAGTGGATCTTCGTAATTAACGAAAGTGAAACTGAAGCAGTGAGAAGGCCTATAAGATTAGGCAGCCAGAACCCGCAAGTATTTGAAGTTCTTGATGGTTTACAGCCGGGTGAAAAAGTTGTTACTTCTTCTTACGACAACTACGGCGATATTGAAAAATTAGTTCTTAAAAATTAGTTGTAACCTTTTGAAGAAAAATTGAGTATTAAAGAATAAATCATAAATGGAGAACAATATGATAAAAACAGTAAATCTTAAAAAAGTCTATTTGACTGAAGATGTTGAAACGACTGCTTTAAACAACGTTAACTTCGAAGTTGAAAAGGGTGAGTTTGTTTCAATTATGGGCCCTTCGGGTTGCGGTAAATCTACTTTGCTAAATATTCTTGGTTTGTTGGATAATCCATCCGACGGCGAATTGCATTTTGTCGGTCATGAAGTTTCAAAATTTTCCGAAAGACAAAGAGCACAATTGAGAAAAGAAAATATCGGTTTTGTTTTCCAGAGCTTTAACTTGATTGATGAATTGACAATTTTTGAAAACGTTGAATTACCGTTGTTATACTTGGGTGTTCCTTCAAGTGAAAGAAAGAAAAAAGTAAACGAAGTTCTAGAAAGAATGGAAGTAATGCACAGAGTAAATCACTTCCCGCAGCAGCTTTCCGGTGGTCAGCAGCAAAGAGTTGCTGTTGCTCGTGCAATTGTTAGTACACCAAAAGTTATCCTTGCGGATGAGCCTACCGGTAACTTAGATTCAGAACGTGGCGATGAAGTGATGAGTTTGTTGACAAGCTTGAATGAACAAGGTACAACCATCGTAATGGTAACTCACTCGCCGACTTATGCTGAGTATGGGAACAGAGTTATCCACTTGTTTGATGGCCATATTGTTACAGAAAACGTAAAAGAAAAAGAGAAATTCCACGTATAATTAGGGAGGCCGCAGGCAGCAGACGGGAGACCGGATTTGAGCAAGATTGAGAAATTTGAAGATTTAGATGTTTGGAAAGAATCAATGAATCTTGCAGTTGAAGTTTATGA
>JANQIV010000220.1 GCA_028282005.1 Melioribacteraceae bacterium
CTTGATGTGCTTTTAAGTGATATTGTTTTAGCCTCCGATGTTAAATTACTGGATGCTGCGGGCACAACAATTACCCGGGGTAACTATAATATTTTACCAAATCCGCTTTCAACTTTTTCAAGCGATACACAATTGTTTCTATATTTTGAAATCTATAATCTTCAGAAAGACAGCTCAAACCTTACAAACTTTGAGCAGCAAATAGCTATCCAGGAAAAACAAGAAGATGGGTTAAGTGGGATTCTAAATTCCTTTACAGATTTTATAGGTATCGATAGCAAAGGGGATAAAATAACTCTAGCCTCAAACTACAGCACTCTTGAAAGCGATCCTCAAATTTATCTTCAACTTGATTTAGGAGAATATGACGAAGGCGAATACCAAATTACAGTAACAATTAAAGATAATGTAGCTGATAAACAAATTAGCGGAACGGCTGATTTAATTTGGCAAAAATAACTTAAGCGAAATATGATCTTCAAAGAAGATAAATACTTTTATAAAAGGAATTTCGAAATTTCTTTAATTGTGAGTTTGGCGCTTTGCATAATTACAATTTTATATTGGCCTAAAGCAAAAGAAACAATTGAAAACCCTACAACCTATTTTGAACCGTTGATTACTGTTGTTGATATTCCAAAGACAAAGCAGACTGGTTCGCCGGAATTTATTCCTCCTCCGCCCAAGCTGGAGATTAGCAGTGTGTTTGAAATTATTGAAGATTACGAATTGCCGGATGTAGAAATTAAAGAAACAACACTATCTGAAAGTATTGGTGATTCAAAACCGCAGCCGGCAAAATCAAAAGATACTGGTCCGTTTGAATTTTCCGCTCTTCCTTTTATTCCCCGGCAAATCTTAGAGGTTGTTCCCGACAAAGTTGATAATGGTGAAGGAGTTATAAAACTCTCTATTCTTATCGGTAAAGACGGAGCTCCTCAAAAACATAAAATTATAAAAAACACTACTAATAAATTACTTTGTTACGATAGTGTAATTGATGCTGTTTATAAATCTAAATGGCAGCCCATTATTATTGAAGGAGATTTGATTGAATACTGGGTTGAAAAGTCTTATCTTTTCAATTAATCTTATCTAAAATTTTGTTCATTTCATTTATAAATTTTTAGAGGTAACTATGCAAACCTACGTTTTAATGACAAAATTATCTCCTGAAGTTTCACAGAAAATGAAATACCGCGCTGAAATCGGCAGAGAATGGATGGACCAGGTAAGAGCAAAATGCCCGGAAGTTAGATTTGTTGCTCATTACGCATTGTTGGGTGCATTCGACTTTATGGATATTTACGAAGCGCCGGATGAAAAAACCGCAGCTAAAGTTTCAATGATTAGTTTAGCAAACGGTGCATTCCAAGCTGAAAGCCATTTGGCAATTCCTTATCCGGATTTTCTCGAATTGACAAAAGAGATTTAAGTAAATCTGCATTGCATTCAAAAAAGATTACAATTTTGGGAATAAAACTATTCCTCCCAAAAATTATATAAATTTTTGAACCACTCGTTCAAATTGTTCGTTATAACACTATTCAATATTTTAATAGAGAAATAATGAACAAATTCAAAAATTACTTTTATGAATTGATAAAACCGGTTGAACTTCCCGGTATCATCACAAATATTTTTATTGCAGTTCCAAGAATAATAGGCGGTTTAGGATTAGCACTTTATTTTGGTGCAAGTAAATTCGGTATGCCTTGGACGCCGGAAGATAAAAACCTATCACTGTTTGAGGTTTCTGCTTGGTTCCCGGAAGACGTTGAAAAATTTGGAATACCTTTCAGTTTAGCGCCTGTATTGTTTGCTTGGCTTGCAGCTGCCGGAGAAGCTATAGGTGGATTATTTTTAGCAATTGGTTTGCAAACAAGAATATTTTCTGCAATTATACTAATCACAATGCTAGTTGCGATATTTTTACAAAAATGGGATTCCGGTTTTTGGAGTATGCTTCCTGCAATGAGTTTCTTATGGGTTTCTGTTTACTCATTAATTTTAGGTTCCGGTAAATTTGGAATAGATTATTTGATTGCCAAAAAAATTAAGAATGTTGAATAAGGAAAATCTAATGAAAATTGTATTCTCAATATTACTGTTCATAACAATTAATTTTGCATCTGATATTGTCGAATCAAGAGGTAGTATAATTGGAAGTGTAATCGACACAAAAACAAAAGAGGCTTTGATAGGTGTTAACATTGTCATTCTTGAATCTAACGTTGGTGCAGCAACTGACAGAAATGGAAAGTTTATTATTGATAATTTGGAAATTGGAAGTTACAGATTACAGATTTCTTACATCGGATACGAATCGCGAATAATAACTGATGTTATTGTTAACTCTGCGCGCCCTGCTATTTTGAATATTGAATTAATTCCAACTACAATTATCAGTGATGAAGTGACTGTTACATCAGGTTATTTTGAAGAAATAGATATTGACGCAATCAGCAACATTTCTTTTTCAAGAGAAGAGATAAGAAGATTTCCCGGTGGATTTGAAGATGTTGTTAGAACTGCCACTACGATTCCGGGAGTAGCTGTAGTAGCAGACGGCGGAAGAAATGATTTGCTTGTTCGCGGCGGCGGACCGAGTGAAAACCTTTATCTGATAAATAACATTGAAGTTCCAAACATCAACCACTTTGGTAATCAAGGAACAAGCAGCGGATCATTAAGTTTTATCAACTTGGATTTTGTAAATAATGTTGATTTTTCTACCGGCGGATTCGGTACACGCTTCGGTGACAAAATGTCATCCGTGCTATCTATCGATTTCAGGCCGGGAAGAACTGACCGCTTTGGTGGTAAAGCTACAATCTCTGCAACCCAATACGGACTTGCAGTTGAAGGCCCATTAAGTGAAAATGGATCATATCTATTTTCAGCAAGACAGAGTTACCTGGATTTAATTTTTAATGCGGCCAACTTAGCTTTTGTTCCATCTTATACCGACTTCAATTTTTTTACTTCGTATGATTTATCGCCAAAAGATAAGATTACGTTTCTAAGTTTAGCAGCTTTAGACAGAGTAAATAGAAACATTGATACTGAAGAAAATAAAATCGATAATGAAAGATTACTTGACAATACACAAAACCAATTTATTAACGGAATAAACTACAGACACGTTTTTAACAAAGGTTTTTTTAATGCAACACTTAATTATAATTTCAATGATTTTGAATTCAGCCAGGAAGATAGAAATCAAGTTAAGTATTTTGAAAGTAATGCAAAAGAAACTGAATTAGGTTTTAAATTGGAGTCCTATTTTAAACTTGGTAAAACAAGCGGATTAACACTTGGTGCTTCGCTAAAAAGAGTATCAAATGAAAACAACTCTGCTTTTGCAGATACAATATTAAACAGAAGCGGCCAAAGAGTTTCAATTAACGATACTGATCTGCCTCAGTTTATAAGCTTTGATAAGACAGCCTCAAAACATGCTGCATATCTTGAGTTTGAGCAGTTTATCGGACAAAACATTGATCTGAATTTTGGATTACGTGCAGATTACTACGGCTTCATAAATGAAGAGTTTTACTTTTCGCCAAGACTTTCTGCCGTTGTTAAAGCTTCCCCCAAACTCTCTTTCAAATTTAGTGCGGGCAGATATTATCAATCTCCTTCGTACGTTTGGACATTAAATGAGTTTAACAAAGATTTAGTCGCTCTTAAAAATGATATGTTTATCGCTGGTTTTGAATATCTGTTAAAGGATGATGTTAAGCTTTCAGTGGAAGGCTATTACAAAAACTACTCGGATCTCCCTACCGGTACTACTTCGGAGACAGACTACCTTGTTATTACCAATACGGGCGTGGGTTTTGGTGGACGCGAAGATGACTTTCTCTCTTTCGGGTACATTCCTCTAACTTCGACAGCAAAAGGAAATTCTTACGGCGCTGAGTTATTGATTCAAAAAAAATATTCCGATACTCCCCTTTACGGGCAAATAAGTTTAGCTTACAATAAATCAGAATACACTGCCGGCAACGGTATCGTTTACCCCGGTGAATTTGACCAGCGTTTTATATTTAATATTGCTGGCGGATATAAGTTCAACGAAAAATGGGAGTTCAGCAGTAAGTTTAGATTTTTTACCGGTGCGCCATTTACACCGGTTTATAGACCATCTGAAAATAACGGTGAAATTCAAAATCTACCGGCAGAATATTTATCAGAAAGATTAGATATCAGTCATGTTTTAGACGTAAGAGTTGACCGTCGCTTCAATTTTGATGCTTGGACTTTAATCGTTTTCTTAGATGTTCAGAATGTTTATATAAATGATTTGCCAACTCGTCCGCGTTATGACTTTTTTGAAGATAAAATTGATGAGACAAATTCATTGACAATTATTCCATCAATAGGGATTAGTGCAGAATTTTAAGTTAGTTGGTTATTAAAATATTCTTTGTCTTCAGACAAATCCAAATGAGGGTTTCCCATTTCCAGTTTTTCGATTAAAGCAATATTGGTTTTGAGAAACTCTTGATGTTTTTCTGATTTGATGTTTCTCGCTTTATGATTTCTTGCTTGTGTAATTTTTTTTATTTCATTCATAAGTCTTAAACTGTTTTCGCTTAGATGCACTTCATTAAACTTTTCCCAAATGTAGTCGGTAGCTATTTTATTTGGGTGCAGCATATCCTCTGCATAAAAACGGTAGTCGCGTAATTCATCCATCATAATTTCGTAAGAAGGAAAATAAAAACAGTTGTTATTTGAATTAACAATTTCATTAACAGCTAAAAGTAAAGTTGATTTGCTGATTTGATTATCAACTGCACCGTCTTTCCAGTGCCTTACCGGACTAACAGTAAATAGAATTGAGATTTTAGTATTAAGACTTGAGACTAATTTAATTATCTCACTTAGTTTCCCAACTGTTTCTTCAATCGTTAAACAGAATCTACTGAATTCTTTTTGAGGAATTTTATGGCAGTTTGAAACAATGATATCTTTTTCCAGATGCTTGTAAACAAATGCAGTCCCAAGTGTGATTATTATTAAGGCTGTGTTTTTTATAAACTCATTTGTTTCTATTATTGAGTTATTAATTTTGTTCAAGCATTCATTTTCATCGTGATGTGAAAAATCAGAATGATGATAAAAACTGTGATACTCGGACTGATCAAAAATTAAATCTTCTTTTGTAAATTCTTTTTTATAGACTGCCAATTTTATTGAATTATAAATTGAAGCCGGATTAAAAAGTACGCCAAATGGATTTCCGAAAATATTAAATCTGAAGTAACGGAAATACTCTGCTATGTTTTCCGCAAAGCAAGATCCGATAGTCAAAATCTTATCGGAGTGTTCAATTTGCAAACCACTCTTTTCTAATTTCAGTTGCGTTCTAAGTTTCATTTTGATAAACCTTCTTTAGCGAATAGTTAAAATTAATCAATTGAAAATCACTTCGGAAAATGAATATATTATTTTCCAAATATACAACTGAATTAAAATGATAACCAAAAAAGCTTACTACAAAATTAATCCTGGAAGTTTAGAGAAAGTTAAAAACGCTATTGATATTTTTGTTAATGAAATAGCAGAAAAGGAAATTCATACAAATTATTGTTCCTACCAAAAAGCAGAAGACGAAACAGCATTTATTCACATTATGAGTTTTAAAACAAAAGATGACGAAGAATTACACCGCAATGCCGAACACACCCGCAAGTTTGTTGAAGTACTTTACCCTGAATGTGTTGAAGGACCCATCTTTGAAGAGTTAAATGTGATTAGTTCTGTGAAAGTATTAAAACAGACAAATTAAAATAATAGCGCAGATTTAACATCTGCGCTAAATAATTTTTAGAAATTAAATATAGTCATAAAGTAAGCCCACATTGAAGTATCTTCTCCTCTAACTTCTTCGAAGATTTCTCCAGGTGAGAAAATTGATATTCCACCTTGTACTGATAGGCTTTTACTTGATTTGTATTTAATAGTTAAATCAGCTTCAGTTCCGAAGCTTGTTGAAGTACTACCATTAGCTAATGTATAATCTTCACTTGATTTGAATATGTGGAAGTTTAATCCGCCTGATAATTTTTCTGTGAAAGATAAACCGATTTTTCCATGAATATCAGTTAAACCAACACCTAACGAGTGAACAGGAATATTCAAGAAATAATCCATAAAGCCATAGAATTTATGGTTTGTTGCATAAAGAGTGTTAAACACTTTGTACTCATCATCAGTTAAGTCATTGTCACCACTTAAATAATCAATACCAGCAGAAATTACCGGTTTATTTTTTCCACCAAATTTATAACCAAAATTAACAGCAGCCATTAAAGCTTTAACATCCTGCTCACTTCCAGTAGTAATTGTTCCTAATTGGTAAGCGAATTCTGTTTCGTGGAAGAATTTTCCAACTTTACCATTTACTTGAATACCCAAAGTAAATCTATCTAAATTGTCTGTTTTCATTTGGCTTTCATAAATAGCAAATGGTTGGATTGTGTGAGATTCTGCAGCTGTAATTTTACCCCAAGCGCCCATTAACACATTGTCTAATGAATCACCAACATTTAATTGTTCATTTACTTGAAAAGCAAACAAATCTAAATTCACTTTTTCTTTTTTGATTTTTATGATACCGCCGTCAAAGCTTCTTCCTACGTTGTGCCAACCGACTGCCCCAATTAAACGTTGGTTTCCATAAATAACTTCCATTCTACCAACTTTTACATCTACTTTTTCCAGACTCAAAAAATTCTCTACATAAACATAAGCTTGATGAAGATCAACGTTTTTTGTATCAGCTAAAGTTGAAGGCTCAGTTCCATAAATTCTTGAATCTTGAATTTGAATGAATCCTCTGTAACCTGTTTCAGGATACAAGTTAACACCTAACCTTGTTCTCAATTCGGTGAATCCAAACAAATCAGTGTCACTGTTAAAATCTCTGTTGTCTGCTTGACTACGAACACGAACCTGTGCTTTCACATCAAGTTTTTTATCCTGAGCGTAAAAGTCATTTGCCGCAAACAATATTATAAATACTGCTAATAAAATTTTTTTCATTATTAAACTCCGCAAAAATTAGTTTTTGTATTCTTGTAAAGTACCTTGTCTTTCTTTAGCTTTTTTGTCCCATTCAACTGCAGTAGTTTTCAAGAATTCTTGTTTATCGGCATTTAATTTTTCCATATTCATGCCGGCTACCGCTTGAGCTTTTGCTTTTGTTGAGTAATCAGGTAATTGTGGAGGATACTTTACACCTTTGTTGATCAATAAGATCGCTAATTCTCTTCTAGCTTCTTCTGCTTTTTGAATGGAAGAACCCACTACTCTCATAGCTTCTGTTGGTGAGTGGAAACCCAATCCGTTTGCAGCAGCAACCCAGTCCCATCTCCATTGTGAGTGTCTGATCAATGTTAAGATTTTTTCCATTTCTTTTTCTGTTGCACCGTTGTCCCAAGCAACTTTTGCTTCAAGGTGAGCTTTAGCTAAAGCGCTTTCAGCCAAATGTCTTAATTCTTCTAATCTATCTTGTCTTTCATAAACATCTCTTACTAATCTTTCCGTATCTTCTCTGTGACAAACCTGGCAAGAGTTAGCAACGTTGTTCAATGGACTTTGTACGTGGTGATCTGTAAATTTTACACCGCCTTCACTTTTGTAAGGCATGTGGCAGTCAGCACAAGAAACACCTCTTTGAGCATGAACGCCAGTCATAAATAATTCGTAATCCGGGTGTTGTGCTTTAAGCATAGGAGCTTTACTAATTTTGTGTGTCCAATCTTTGAAATCCAAATCATCAAAATATTTTTCCATATCTTCAGCACTGAAACCGTTATCCCATGGGAATGTTAAATAAGGAACACCTTCAACAACAGTTTTATCAAAGTAATATTCAACGTGGCATTGTGCACAAACAAGTGATTTCATTTCTTGTCTTGTAAAGTCTTCCATTTTCTTGCCTTGTCTTTCAAATGCTTCAACAAGTGCAGGCCTTGAGATTTGCAAATTCATTGTTTCAGAATCATGACAATCTTTGCAACCGATTGGATTCACATAATCGTGACCGGTTTCTTTCCATTTACCTCTGTAAGCTTCTGCAACACCTTCTGCTTCCATTTTTCTTGGAACGTCTGTACTTTTACAAGTCCAGCAAGTTTGCGGCATAGGGCTTACTTCATTGCCGCCGGTTCTCAATGTGTTTCTAATATCTTCTATTGCGTATGCGTGACCACGGCCTTGGTTATAATCTTTTGCAAATCCATAACCTGCCCACATAATTACAAGCTCAGGATATTTTTCTAAATAATCAGTCATCTTCGAACCACCGTGTTTACTGGCGAAATCGGTTTCCAAAGTTTTCATATAAGTTTCATATTCTCTTGGAAAGTTTTCGCCCCAAACTTCATTTCTGGCTTCGCCTTTCTCAATAGGCTTAACCATTTGTAGTGCATATTGAGCTTCCGATCTTCTTTCAATTATTGAAGATGCAAAAAGACCGATAATAAAAACCACAACTACAGTAACTAGGAACAATATCCAGTTAACTGCTGATTTTTTGTTTTGGTTGTTTTCCATTTTTTCCTCTTAATTGATAATTATTTTTTTTCGCTTACAATTTTTGTTATCCACTCAGGTGCTGCCGGAGAAAGCTGCGGCACGCGTGCGTATGGAGTTGATGATAAACTGTTTACCCTTCCGTGAGGAACTTCCCTGTGGCAGTCCCAACAAACCTGATCTTGCCCTTCGTAAATTGATTTTGCATTAATTGATCTCAATGAAACCGGGTGAAGGTAATTTGCATGGCAGCGAATACAGTTTTCCTGAACTACAGCTCTGCCCGCATCTTTAATTTGAATAACCTGTGGTTCCATTCGCAAAGTAAACATCGTTGCATGGCGCAAACCATCCGATGCTTTGAAGTAGTACTTTCTAACTACATTATCATGCGGAACGTGGCAATCGTTGCAAGTAGTTTTTGCACCATGACTGCTTCTCTCCCACGTAGCATATTGCGGACTCATAATATGGCAGTTCACACATGCTTGCGGGTCTTCAGATAAATATGAAGTCGCTTTGGAAATATGCAGAGTAAAAAATACCAGACCGAAGAAAACTCCGGAGATAATTATTACAGGCAATTTCCAGTTTTGGGGAGGAGTTAGGAATTTGATTAATTTTGATATCATATTAGTTTCCTAATAATTGATTGTTTTGTTTTTTAACTGCTGCTTCGTTTAATCTATTTATATCAGCGGAACTGCGGGGATGCCCAAGACTATTGATGTTTTTGTGAATCATCAAATATTGCTGTTGAGGAATTTTGTTGTACCAATTGTCTGTAATTTTTGCAATTCCGAGTATCAAAAAGAAAATTGTTGCTATTCCGACCACAACAAATTTTTTCGGTACTGCTTGCTTTGTCGCAATCGATTTTAATTCAAGAGCATCTTTGACAGGGCATGAATCTACACAGCTCATGCAAGTTGAGCATTCATCTGACCAAACAGTTTTTACTTTATCTACTTTTATATTTGATGGACAAGCCTTGGCACACAAGTTACAATCAATACAAGTATCGGTATTTCGCTTTATTTTATTTGGTGACAGTAAGGATGTCAATCCGAGTAAAGCTCCGTAAGGACATAAATATCTGCACCAAAAATTTCTAAAAGGAATAGATAGAAGAAATAATACTCCGATTACTATCAATGAAGTTTTAGAAATATCAGCAAAGAAGTACCACATTTTTACATCTGCTACAATATTATAGGGGCTATCAAGGAATGCTTTCAAAGCCAGAGTTGTCATCGAAAGAAAAATTGCATTAATAAAGAAAGCTAGAAGAAGATATTTTAAACTTCGCAACGGGTAATCCAGCCAGCGGGGAATTCTTCTGATTTTTTTGAATAGCTTCTTTTGAATTTTATCCCCAAAATCTCCAATTAACTCTGAAAGAAAACCAACCGGACAAATCCAACTACAAAATGACTTTCCGAAAAGAAATGAAACAGAAACGATTGCGATGAGAATGAAAAAACCAGCAGGATGAGCTTGATGAATATTTCCCGTTAAAACAAAATAGTAAACACTCATTAATGCGCTTATTGGCAGAAAGCCCTCCGCACCTGGAGGCCTTTCTGTGAACTCGGCTGTTCCGCCGGATTCCAAAAATTCAACGAAATAGTAGAAATCATAAGCAATCCATAAACAAAGCAGTACAAAAATGGATTGGATATAAAATCTGTATTTCTGAATTGGTTTATCTATGTTTTTTATGTATTTCACTTTATTTTACAAATATATAATAAGAATAATAATTCTGATTATAATTTATATTAATTCGATTCGTTTGTCAAATAAAAAAGACCTATCTGTAATATTAATTTTTATTAATCACTTGCGTAAACGGAGTTATAGTTCTTATTTTATTAATCAGATTAACAGTTCTTATTAAAAAGAGGAAAAATGAAAGAAATCAAATTATTCGTTGTGTTTTTTTTATTTTTCTGTGCTTCATTAAACGCACAAGACTGTATCGAATGCCATTATATGGTTTCCCCCAAAGCTGTCTCCGAATGGCAAATGAGCAAACATTCGCAAGTTGACGTTGACTGCGTAACTTGTCATGGAGCTGAACACAAATCCAGAGAAGATGTTGCAAAAGCAGTAATGCCGAATTATGAATCTTGCAACGAATGCCACGAAGAACAAACCACACAATTTAAAAACGGCAAACACGCATTAGCTTGGGCAGCAATGAAAGCAATGCCAACTATTCATGCTCAACCGCTTGCTATGACAGAAGGACAAAAAGGGTGCGGCGGCTGTCACAAACAAGGCATAAAAACAAAAGAAGAAGTCGCCAAACTCAGAGCTGAAGGTTCGCTTTACGGACACGCTTCATGCGATGCTTGCCACACAAGACATACTTTTTCTTTGAAAGAAGCTAGACAACCGCAAGCATGTCAAACTTGTCATCAAGGTTTTGACCACCCGCAATGGGAAATGTACTCAAGTTCAAAACACGGTGTGAGATATTTATTAAAGCAAAACGGTACATTACCCGAAAACACTCCTGCACCGACTTGCCAAACATGTCACATGCCTGAAGGTAACCACGAAGTTAGAACGGCATGGGGATTTTTGGCTGTACGTTTACCGATGCCGGAAGATGAACAATGGACAAAGGATAGAGTTACAATTCTACAAGCACTTGGCGTTTTGGATTTAGAAGGAAAACCAACTGCATTACTTGAAACCATAAAAGGCGCAGATGTAGCAAGATTAACCGAAGAAGCATTCCAAGCTGAAAGAAATAAAATGATTAATGTATGTGCAAGCTGCCACACAGAAACCCACGCTAAAAATGAATTGCAAAAAGGTGATGACATGATTCGCGAAGCAGATCATTTAATGGCTCAAGCTATTAGAGAAGTTGCTGCGCTATATAAAGATGGTATAATCAAAAAACCCGACGCATATCCTCTGAACTTTCCATTGCTATTGACTTTCCATGATGCTCCGACATCAATAGAACAAAAATTATTTGTTATGTTTTTAGAGCACAGAATGAGAACATTTATGGGGACGTTCCACCAAAATCCGGATTATGCTTTATGGTATGGGTGGAGTGAAATGAGACGCGATTTACAGGAAATTAAAGAACTCGCCTCACACATGCGAAAATAGAAAAATTAAAAAAGGTTCCATCTTTTGAAGAGATGGAATCTTTTAATATATTTTCAGTATGAAACGTACAAGAACACTCATTCCATTGTCACAAGATCACCATCACGGATTGTTGCTTGCAGCATTGATCAAAAAGGATGCTCCGCCATACAAAACTTTACCTCAAACAACTGAAGGTAAACTTGAATACACCTTGAAAGCTTGGGAAAACGAATTATCAATCCATTTTAAAAATGAAGAAGAAATTCTTTTTCCTGTAGTAAAAGGAAAGGATGAAGAAATAGACGGATTAATAAATGGAATTTTGGAAGAACATAAAGAAATAGAAAAATTAATAGTTTTATTAAAAACTTCCGAAAATAAAATTGATACCCTGGATAATCTCGGCAACCTTCTCGAAAGACACATTAGAAAAGAGGAAAGAATACTTTTCCAAAAAATTCAAGAAATTTTCACTGAAAAAGAGTTAGAAAATCTTGTTGGAAAAATCAGTCGGGTGAAAAAATAAGTGTACCTCAAATGACCCAAATATGAGATTGTGATTCATTTCTAATTTTATCATATTCAATTTTTTCAAAGCTATAAAAAGAAGAAAATGAAAAGAAGCTTAATCAAAATAGCTTCAGCAAAATTACTCTTAATCGCATTCCTTTTTATTGAAATTATTATTCCTCAAAATAAAAAAGCTAAGTTTGAACGCTTTACCACAAAAGATGGAATATCGCAAAGTTTTATAACTGCTATTGCCCAGGATGCAAAGGGATATATATGGTTTACAACTCAAAATGGCCTTAACAAGTTTGACGGATATGATTTCACAATTTACCGTTACGATCCAAAAGATGTAAACTCACCCAGTGGCAATTGGATGAACCATATATTTACTGACAGCTTTGGTAAAATCTGGATTAAAGTTGCTGCCGGAGGATATGATTGCTTTGATCCGAACACCGAAGAGTTCATGCACTTTGAGCACGATTCATTGGATCCCGGAAGTTTGAGCAGCAATTTTCTTAATAATCCCGTGGAAGACTATCTTGGAAATATTTGGTTAATAACAAACACCAGAATCGTTAATAAATTTAATCGGGATTCCAAAACTTTTACTCACTTCCCGAATGATTCTTTGCTGGCTTTCCCTTCGAATGTGATAAGCGTTTACCCTGACCCAATTGAGAAAAATGTAGTTTGGCTAAGTGCAATCCGGGAAGGCATTTCAAAATTTAATCTTCAAACAAACGAAATTACAAAATATAGATGGCGAGATCATAAAGTATCAGAAAAGATTTATCAATTCATAAAATTAAAAAATGAAAAAGAGAAACCGCTAGCATCAATATTAAAAGTTGGTGAAGATAAAAAAGAGAAATTGTCATTTGAAATTATACGAGAAACTAAAGCATTAGTAAGTGTTGTCGGTGAAGGGCTACCGCAACAAAATCTAGATTATGGCTGGATTAAAAAAGACAATAAATTAATCTGGAAATCTGATGCTGAAAAATCTGCTTATGCAGGCGGACAATTACGAAGCAGGACTCAATTTGAGATTCTCACATTAACGCCTGGTAAATACACTGTATATTTTCGATCAGATGTTGGCCACTCTTTTGATAAATGGGCTACTCTTCCTCCGGACTATCCGGAATTTTGGGGAATACAAATTCTTGGATTAGAAGAAAACGAAGCACAAGAATTGGAAAGAGAAATTAAAAAATCCAATTCAGCAAACTCTGTTAATGTACCAACAGTTTCAGCTTCTTTTCGAATTGAAAATGAACTATGGCTAGCAACATGGGGAGGCCGACTAAATAGACTCAGTTTGGAAACTGGTCAATTTGAACATTACAAAGTTGAGAATCTTTCATCTCAAAACAATTCAATCAATTTTATTCGAACTATTAAAGGAGATAAAAAAGGCAGGCTTTGGATTACTGACAGAGAACACCGGCTGCATTGTTTTGATAGTAAGTCAAAGAACTTTTTAGAAATTCCAGGCAAAGGCTTATTTCTAAACATTGCTCCAATCATAACTTGGGTTGAAGATAAATTTGGAAATATTTGGGTAGCAACTCAGTCAAAAGGATTATTTAAAATTGCAACCGACGAAGACAATAAATTACAAGTAACGAACTACATTCACGACAGACTCGATCCCAATTCAATATCAGATAATTTTATTGCGTCATTAATGGCTGACAGTTCAGGCAATGTCTGGATCGGGACAGGCGGTGGCGGCTTAAATAAAATCAATGAAAAAAAACAAAAGTTTGGGATGTTAACTTATAATCCGGATACCAATAATGCTTTGAGCAGTCCAAAAGTTTCTGCAATTGTTGAAGATGTCGATGGCACAATTTTGATCGGCACAAAAGGTGGGGGGATTAATAGATTTCATCCGGACAATGGTATTATCGAACGGTTAACATTACCCGCAAAAGGTAGAAAATTTAATTCAATTACATCACTACTTGTTGATAGCCAAGGTAATCTCCTCATTAGCCCTTCCAATGGAGGTTTATTTAAATTAGGTAAATCAAAAACAAAATTGGAAAAAGTTTCAGCAGGAAAGTATTCCAATATTTTGAATCAAGTTGACATAAAAGATATGCTGGAAGATATTGAAGGAAATTTATGGCTGGCATTAAATGACAGCGGTGTAATAAAAATTAATTTTGAAAAGAATCAATTCAATCGATATGCTGCAGATCCGAATAAACCTAACGCTCTGCAATCTGGTGATACATGGACAGTCTACGAAGATAAAAAAGGTAATATCTGGGTAGGTACAGCATTAGGTGGATTTTCACTTTACAATTCGGAGACGGACGACTTTAGAACATTCACCCAAGTTGATAACGATCCGTATGGATTTAGAAACAGGTCGGTTGAATGTTTATACGAAGACAGTAAAGGAAGATTATGGGTTGGAAGTTTCAGTGCCGGATTAAATCATTTTGAAAAAGAAACCGGACGATTCTATTATTACACAGTTAAAGACGGGCTTGCGGGAAATAGAATTGACGGAATACTCGAAGATGATGAAGGAAATCTATGGCTTAGCACAAATAACGGTTTATCAAAATTTAATCCACAAACAAAAGAATTCAAAAATTTCGATTACCTTGACGGACTGCAGGCAAACGAATTTAACAGAGGAGTTTATCTTAAAGCAAGTGACAGTAGAATGTACTTCGGCGGCGATCACGGCTTAAATTATTTCCATCCGGATGAAATTAAAACTAATCAATACATTCCGCGAATAAATATTACTTCTTTCAAAAAGCAAAACAAAGAAGTCAGATTTGAGAAATCTATTGAAGATATTGATTTAATTGAATTGAGTTACAATGAAGACCAAGTTTCATTTGAATTCATTTCACTTGATTATACTAATCCATCTAAAAATCAATACGCTTATAAAATGAAAGGTGTTGATAAAGATTGGCTTTATTCCGGCACGCGAAGGTTTGCAAGCTACACAAATCTTGATCCTGGGAAATATACCTTTAGTGTTAAAGGGACCAATAGCGATGGTTTTTGGAATGAGCATGGAGCATCGGTTGATATAATTGTTCATCCTCCGTTTTGGGCAACATGGTGGTTTTATTCAATTGTAGGTTTTATGATAATCTCAACAGTTATCGTAACTCATCAAAACATTGTTAGAAAAAAAATAAAGCAAACACTTGAATATGAAAGAATCCGAAACAACGAAAGAGACAAAGTGCGTGAAGAGCTTTCAAGAGATTTCCATGATGAACTCGGACATAAACTTACCCGCATTTCAATGTTTGTTAGAGGTTTACAAAAAAGAGTAAATGGAAATAGCAACGAGTTAGCTTCCCAGCTTAATAAAGTCAGCGATACTTCTCAAAGTCTTTACCTGGGAGCGAAAGATTTAATTTGGGCATTGAATCCTGAAGAGGATACTCTTTACGATGTTCTCATTCGCTTAAAAGATTTCGGTGATGATCTGTTCGGTACAACAGAAGTGAAATTCAGTACAAAAGGAATTGCTAAAAGATTAAAAGTTGTTAACCTGCCAATGGAATGGAAGCGGCATCTAGTTTTAATTTTTAAGGAGAGCATGAACAATATTTTAAAATATGCTGATTGTGAACACGCAGTACTAGAGGTAAGTTTTGAGCGTGATAAAGTTTCACTTACATTAACAGATGATGGAAGAGGATTTGAAATTTCCTCAAATGGTTCCAGTGGATATGGTTTAACAAACATTAGAAAGAGAGCTGAAAAAATAAATGGGCGCATCGAAATTGAATCTGAAGTTGGTTCCGGTACAAAGATAGTTTTCACTTCAAATATCCCACATTTATCAGATTGCTAATGTTATTTTTTTTTTGCTTAAATTTATGGAGATAAGATGATTTTCGTTTCGATTGTAGAAGATGATTCAGTGATACGTGAAAGTTTACACGATATGATTAATGACGTAGACGGTTACAAATGTATTGGAAATTATTCCAGCTGTGAAAAACTAATCGCAGACCTCGACAATAATTTGCCTGATGTTATTTTAATGGACATTGATTTACCCGGCATGTCAGGAATTGAAGGAATCACAAAAATTAAAGAATCAAATCCGGATATCGATATAGTTATGCTTACCGTCCATGAAGATGCTGAATTAGTTTTCAAAGCAATAAACGTAGGGGCTTGTGGCTATCTTGACAAAAGTGCACCCGAACAGAAAATTCTAAACTCAATTAAAGAAGTCTACGACGGTGGTGCACCGATGACAACCAAAATTGCGCGTATGGTTGTTAATTCATTTCAAAAAAAGGCAGACACCAATTCCGGTTTAACCGATAGAGAAAAGGATGTTTTATCTTTGCTTTGTCTAGGTAAAGCTTATAAAGAAATTTCTGAAGAATTATTTATAAGTGTTGGGACCGTAAGGCATCACATAAAAAACATTTATCACAAACTGCATGTTCATTCAAAATCTCAGGCTGTTGCAAAAGCAATTCGTGAAAGACTGGTTTAATGTTACTTCCGTTAAGCTTATTTCCAAAACCATATAAATGGGTAATTGTTCACCCGCACTCGACACATTATCTTTTATTTAGAATTTCCAATCAATAAAAACACTAGGGGGGAGGCTATTATGAAAAATAATCGTTTTCAAGGTATAGTCTTTTTAATAACAATAATATTCGCATCACTTCTATTTTTTAATAATGATCAAGAGCAGAATGAAAACAATTCTGAACATAGCTTAAATGATGTAATTAATCAAATTGGTAATGAGCTTAGAGAAGTTTATCCGAACTCAAGTGATGCAAAAAAATTAACTAATCAAATAAATAGACTGAGGGCAAAAGCAAAAGGCAAGACAATTCACGAGGAAAATCCTGAGGCGATAATAGAAGCTTTTAGAGAAATCAAAACAGCATTTGACGGAACCACTTACAAACCTAATTACAAAAACAAAGCCCTTGCAAAAGCAGGCGAAAGAAGAAGTTTATCAAAAACTAATTCTACTCCATTACCCTGGGTAGAAAGGGGCCCTGGCAATGTTAGCGGAAGAACGCGACAAGTTTTAGTTGATCCCGATGACGCATCCGGTAATACTTGGTTTGCTGCTACTGTTGGTGGCGGGATTTGGAAAACAACCGACGGTGGCCAAACTTGGGAGAACAAAACTCCTGAACTCACAACACTTTCTACAACTTGTATTGTAATGGCAGAATCTAACCACAATGTTCTTTATGCCGGCACTGGAATGGGTTTTGGCAGATTGGTAGATTTAGCAGGAAGCGGTGTTTGGAAATCTACAGACCGAGGTGAAACTTGGTTCCAACTTGCCAGCACGGCAAACAATGAATTACTTGCTGCTATAAATCGAATTGTTGTTGACCCAAATAATGAAAACATTGTACTCGTTTGTAGCAACGACGATTACACCTCTTATGGTCCAAACGGTGGAGAAAGAAAATCCGGAATATTTAAATCAACTGATGGTGGAACAAGCTGGCAGCAAGTTTACGATCCCGATATTACTTTGGGAACAACAACTGATAATAGAGTTCAGCAGATAGTAGCTAATCCGCAAAACTTTAGTACACTTTATGCTAGCGTGAATGAAGTTGGTGTAATTAAATCAACTGATGCGGGTGAAACATGGACAGTTTCTGCAAATAATTTTGCCAGGCTGCAGGACATTGGCACAGCGGATGGGAGTTATCAAGGAATTAGCACAAGAACTGAATTGGCAATAGCTTCAAGTGATACTTCAAGACTGTATGCAGCAGTTGAAAGAAGATTAGGTACAGCAAAACTTTATATGACTAGTGATGCTGGTGCAAACTGGGCTTTAGTAAATGATACAGGCAGTGACCCGAACTGGTTTAGTTTGTTCGGAACATCAGGTGCTGCGGGTGCATATACTGCAGGCTGGTTCGATAACACAATTGCTGTTTCTCCGTATGATAAAAATGTTGTTTTTGTCGGTGGTGTTGAGCTTTACAGAATTGATGTTAACGATGTTGACTTTACAAGAACAACATCATTAATTGCAAACAGAGCAGCCGTGCATGCAGATCACCACGATTTGAAAATGATTCCTGTTAATCAGCAATCTAACTCATTTAGAATTTTGAATGCTAATGATGGGGGTGTTGCCTTGTCAAGTGACGGGGGGAATACTTGGCAGGAATATCGTGGATTAATCACAACTCAATTTTATGGGGTCGATAAAAAGCCGGGTGAAAATGTTTATATCGGCGGCCTACAGGATAACGGGACTTATCTTTCTGGTACCGATCCAAACGTAAGTTCGCAATGGACTTGGGTAATCGGTGGAGACGGCTTTGAAACAGCATGGAATTTTGCTAATCCCAACTTGGTCATTGGCAACTCTCAAAACGGTAACTACAGTCGATCAACTGATGGTGGGCAAACATTCGTCCCGATACCAAATGCGAAAGCTGGTCAGTTTGCACCTTTCTTCAGCAAAATTGCATCAAGTAAAATTGATCCGGATTTAGTTTTTACAGTAGGCTCCGGTGGAGTAGCACGCTCCGATGATTTTGGTTTAACGTGGACTTACACTGCAATGAATGGCAATTGGATGGGATGGCGCGCATTTGATAATGTTGAAATTTCTATTGCTGATCCGCAAATAGTTTGGGCTACATCACCACTAGATTTTAAAGCATTCTTCAATACACAAGGTGGAATTCATGTATCACAAGATGGCGGATTGAGTTTCACTGAGATTTCGCAAAACTTTCCCCAAACAGTAACTGAATCTTCAGGGTTAGCAACTCACCCTTACGATCCGAACACTGCATATATTTTGTTTTCTGCTGCCGGCACACCAAAGATTTTGAGGACTACCGATTTAGGTCAATCATTTGAAGACATCTCCGGTTTTAGCGGAGCAGGAACAAACACATTAAATAAAACAAATCCAAGTGAAAATACAAGCAACAATGGATACCCAGATGTCGCGACATTAAGCTTATTGGTTATGCCTTATAATACCGATATAATTTGGGCAGGAACCGAGATTGGTTTGTTTGTTTCTGAAGATGCTGGGAAAACATGGCATTTATCTGATAGCGGAATACCAAACGTAGGTATTTTCCAAATGTTTATTCAGGACGGACAAGTTGTAGTTGCAACTTACGGAAGAGGTATCTGGACAGTTGATTTACCGGAACTGGCATCGTACACTCCACCGCTTGCAACGCTTTCGCCGCGTTTAAGTTTAATTCAAAAAACTTCGGGAGATGTTTCAGTAACAATAGATCTGCGCTCACCTTATGATTCAACAGGAGTATTTGTTGATGGAAGTTATTTCGAAACTGTTGGACCTAATGAATCAGCTACAACTTCTGAAGTTTTAATTCCGATTACTGAAGACAGAACATTAACAGCGAACATTATTTCTTACAAAGATGGAAGAGAATTTAAAGCTCCGGTTAAAACTGTGACTGCATTTGCTGTTCAAGCGCAGTTTTCATATGTAACTGATTTTAGTGCCCCGGGTGCTGCTAATGATTTTACCGGGAATGGTTTTTCAATTACTTCGGCCAATGGTTTTTCAGATGCAGCAATTCATTCTGCACACCCTTACGGACAAGCGCAAGATTTTATTTATCAATTAAAGATTCCAATTCGTGTTGCTTCAAATGGAGCAACATTAGAGTATGACGATGTTGCTCTAATTGAGGAAGGCACTTCAACAGATTGGACAAATGCTAACTTTTTTGATTATGTTGTTGTTGAGGGTTTCATCGATGGACAAAACTGGCTGCCTTTAGCTGATGGTTATGATTCGAGATTCGATCCGGTTTGGAGTACAGCTTACAACTCAGGTATTGATGTAAACTTTAACTCGCAGACACCTGGTGATGAATCAATGTACAGATCTCACACCATTAATCTGCTTGATACATTTAATCCGGGTGATGTGATATTTATTAGATTCCGTTTATCATCCGATCCTTTGGCCGTTGCTTGGGGCTGGGCAATTGATAACCTTAGCATTCAGGGCGGAGTTACTGACGTTGCAGAAAATAATTCTGAAATCCCGACAAGTTTTGAGTTAGAACAAAATTATCCGAATCCGTTTAATCCGAGCACAACTATCAGTTATCAACTTCCGGTGAGTGGCCAGGTAACGTTAAAAGTCTTCGATATTTTGGGCAAAGAAGTAGCTACACTTGTAAATACACAACAATCCGCCGGAATATATCAGATTGAATTTGATGCAAGTCAATTGACTAGTGGTGTTTATGTTTACAGAATTGATGCAGAAAATTTTGTTCAAACTAAAAAAATGGTTCTTCTCAAATAGATGTGTATATGAAGATATGAGATTCAAGAGGGCAGGTCATTCGATCTGCTTTTTTGGTTATTTTAATCAATTCAGACAATTATTTCCGGTTATTCTTCGTAAAATATATTGATAACAGTAAATTAATATCTTTTTTTGTTGCTTATTTGAATTAATAAGCATATGTTTTAATCAGAGTTTTAATTCTGTTTATAAATTTACTAATTCAATTACGGAGATCAAATAATGTTCTGTTATCAATGTGAGCAAACTTTCAGAGGCGAAGGCTGTGTAGATTACGGCGTTTGCGGTAAATCAGATACTTCCTCAGATTTACAAGACTTAATAATTTATAGTGTTAAAGGAATTGCAGTTTATCAAGCATTAGCAAAAAAATATGATATTAGAAACGAAAGCGTAGATAAGTTTACTTTGGATGCAATTTTTGCAACTGTAACAAATGTAAATTTTGATGATGCTAAGCTAGCTGACATAGTTTATCAATCAATTGAAAAAAGAAATGAAATTAGATATGAATTATATTCCAGATATCTCAAGGTTGAAGGAAAAGAATTTAACGAAGCTTTACCGGTTGTTGCTACTTGGGAACCTGCTAAAGATAGAAAAGAATTACTTGCACAAGCAAAGAAAGTTGGCGTATTAACTGAGATTGAAAATGAAAACGAAGATATCCGCTCGCTAAGACAATTATTGCTTTACGGAATCAAAGGAACTGCTGCTTACGCTTTCCACACTTTAGAAATCGGTAAACTTGATGATTCGGTAATCGACTTTATGTACAAAGGTTTGGCTGCTTTGGCTAATTATGAAATCGGAATGAATGAACTTTTAGAATTATCTCTTGAGTGTGGCAAAGTTAACTTCACTTGTATGGAAAACTTGGATACAGCTCACACATCAACTTACGGACACCCGGTTCCAACCCCAGTTAATATTGGTGCTAAAAAAGGCCCGGCTATTTTGGTTTCAGGCCATGATTTGAAAGATTTAGAATTATTATTGAAGCAAACTGAAGGCAAAGGAATTACAATTTACACACACGGTGAAATGCTTCCTGCACACGGTTACCCTGAATTGAAAAAATACACACACTTATTCGGTAACTACGGCGGTGCTTGGCAAGATCAAAGAATGGAATTTGATAAATTCCCTGGCTCAATCTTGATGACAACAAACTGTATTCAAGAGCCAGTAGATTCTTACAAAAACAATATATTCACAACCGGTACAGTAGCTTGGCCAGGTGTTGCTCATATTGATGAAAATAAAGACTTTACTCCTGTTATTGAAAAAGCATTAGAATTAGGCGGATTCGTTGATGATATTCCCGGAAAAGATATTTTAGTTGGATTCGGGCACAATGCAGTTTTAGGTGTAGCTGATAAAGTTATTGATGCTGTTAAAACTGGTGCAATCAAACATTTCTATTTAATTGGTGGTTGTGACGGGGCAAAATTCGGAAGAAACTATTTCACAAAATTCGCAGAAGAAGCTCCGCAAGATTCTGTAATCTTAACATTGGCTTGTGGTAAATTCAGATTCAACAAAATGGAATTTGGTGACATCGGTGGTATTCCAAGATTACTTGATGTGGGACAATGCAATGATGCTTATTCAGCAATTAAAATTGCAGTCGCTCTCTCTGAAGCATTTGGTGTTGGCGTAAATGAATTACCGTTGTCGCTAATTATTTCTTGGTACGAGCAAAAAGCTGTAGCTATCTTGTTGACATTGCTTCACCTTGGAATTAAAAACATCAAATTAGGGCCTTCACTTCCGGCATTTATTACTCCAAACGTATTAAACGTGTTGGTAGAAAACTACAACATTGCTCCGATAAAATCAGTTGAAGAAGATTTAGGCGTTGCACTTGCTTAATAACTTTCTTTACCTAGTTTTAGGCCCCGCTATGCGGGGTTTTTTTATGCCCTAAAATAATTTAAAAATCACTTGACAAATAGGAATTCTCATGGTATATTAAAATCAGAATTTTTATTCTGTTTATAAGTCGGAGCAATAATGTTAAGAAAAATAATTGAAATAGATGAAGCCAAATGTACAGGCTGTGGTGATTGTGTTCCCGAATGCCACGAAGGTGCATTACAAATTATAGATGGTAAAGCAAGATTAATAAGTGATCTTTTCTGTGACGG
>JANQIV010000226.1 GCA_028282005.1 Melioribacteraceae bacterium
AATCAGCAGAATTAACCATTCGCAAAATGTTATTCCACATATCTACCGGAGGACCAAATTCATTCCAGTCAACTACTAAAACTCTTACACCTCTTCTTCTCATTTCATCAATAAGTTTCTGGTAATTTTTATGTAAATGCTGCAAATAATCAAGTGGTACACCAGACTCTGCTCCACGTGCTCTTGACTCCATTCTTCTAAAACACTCTTTAGGTTCAACATTCAGAAATACAAAAATATCCGGAGGCATTATATCCCGACTCATGTTTTTGAATACATCAACATATAACTCGTATTCTTCAACCGTCATAAAACCTCTTTCCATAGCGGTAGTTGCAAAAACAGTATCGCCGTATATTGGCCTATCCTGAATAACAACAATTCCATTGTCACCCCATGCGTTTTCAACTGCAAGTTTATGTTGTTCATATCTTTTGCACAACATAAACATTTGCATCTCAAAACCACCACCGGTATTATTTCCGGTTTTTAGATCATCATAATATCTTGCAAGAAAATGTTTGAACCTATCAAGGTGTGTGGGCTCTTCTAAAACTTTGGAAGGCCATCCGGATGAATTTGCTGCCGATGCTATTGCGTGGCAAGCGTTCGATTTACCTGCACCGATGTTTGCATCAACGGTAATGAAAAGTCCTTTTTTGATATTATTATCCATTAAATCTTATCTCCTTTCGGTCCCCATACCGGATTTAAAAAAACTAACTTTCAAATTTAAGTTAGAAAATTATTAAATAAAAATTATAGGTAAGAAAATTTTATTTATAGTTATGATATTTATGAGAGGAGCCAATGCCTTGCCTTTTCGGTATTATTGAACAGGCGTACCTTCCATCCTTCATTCTGGGAAATTATTCTATCAAACTTATCAATTTCTGTTTGAGGGGTATTTTCAAAAACACCGGCAATTTGATATTTCAGAATAATTCTATTTTCTCTGATTTTGTCAAAAATATTGTAATATTGTATTAATGAGAGAGAACCAGTCATCTTAGTAGTAATTAATATCTTGTAAAGCTTAAGAGAGTCGCATTTTGCCAAAAGACTAAGCCAAACCTCTGTCAAATTAGAATAGTTTCTTTCACCCTCTAGGGTAACTTCCAAATAATCTGCGTGTTGTTCATATTGAACGTTTTTATTTTCCATTATTCTTTTAGTAAAATACCCATTAAAAACTCAATCAAATTCTCTTTGATTATCGGATAAAACATCCAATCATTTAGTAAAAATCATTATTTTATACTTAACTTATTATCAGAAATCAAAAAGATAGTTTAGATACAAAATGACTACTGATTTTTTTAATAAAAAAGATTCCTTCGAAGAACAATGCAAGAAGTTTTCCGAACTTCTTGAATTAAGCAGACCTGTTAGTGAAGATGTTTTATTCAGTGCAATTCATGACGAAGAATATGCTCGTCAATTGATTATTAACAAAAGAATTCCTTCTAAATTTATGAAACTTCTAAGGAATCCTCCAAAAGTTAAATCAAACCACAAATCCACTCATCCTCATTCAAATGCTGAATTAATTAAAAGTGCTGCCGTTGCATTGATAAAGTGGGGAAAATCTGGTTTTACAAAAGTTGATGCAAAAACTCTGGAAACACGAGAGAACGCGTGTCTTGCTTGTCCCAACATGGTTGATCCGGGAATGGTGATACAGAAAATTATTCCTTCCCACAAAATAAGTAATAAAGTAGGCGAACGTACAGGTAAGCATATTTGTGATTTATGCGGTTGCCAGATTCACAAAAAAATCCAGCTAATTTCTGAAAACTGCCCTGATAAACATCCTGAATTAGAAGGAATGACCCGCTGGCATGAACCAATTTAGTATTCTAAGAAAAAATTCTAGTAATTAATTTGAAAAAGCTCATGATATTTTTTTAACTGATTGCCGTTAATTAAACTCACATTTTGAGGTAGGACGTAATTCGAATGAGAAATACTGCCATTTGTGATTATGAAAATTTTATCTTCTCTTAACTCCATATTAAAGATTAGCGATTTCAAGAAATCCGAATCAAGATGATTTGAAAAAATACATTTTGCAGTGATAAATTTATTCCCTTTTCGGTTTCTCAGAATGCCTGATATATTGTTAATACTTTTATTCATACTTGCTTGGGAACTAAATTCGCTGTAGCCCAAAGCCCTTAATAGCATTTTCGATTTATTTACTAATTCTTCTAAGTCTGGTATTTCGTAGCTTCCATTAGCACTGGTTTTAAAGATATCGTATGACAGTTCGAATAAATCACTCCAACATTTGTCGTCGTAAATTTGATAAAAATTTTCGGGCAGAATTGAATCGATTATGTTTTTTTCTAATAGACCTTTGTTCTGTAAATCTGAATTCAACTTGCTTTCTAATGAATCGGATAAATAATAATTTATTACAGTCAATGCTTTCCCATCAGTTTCCATTTTATCTTCAAGCGACCAACGTGTTGTGGGACTCCACCAGTTATCGTAATTTATTAAATAAGAAACCTTTGGAAATCTAAATTTTATACCGTTTGGTTTTAGGTTTGTTGAAAAAATTAATTTTCCTTGAAATCTTTTACTGTAATTAATTTTTTCTTCAATGTCTTTTACCGAATCCAACTGTCGAAATGAAACATGTTCAATACCGATTTCATTAATTAGATCACTTATTTCACTTAATCCTGAGGTTTCAAATTGGGAATAAATCAAAAGCCGATCTTCTCGCGACATGATTTTTAAAATCTGATCTTTTAGAAAATCAATTTTTACAGTATAATTACTTTCTAAATCAAAATTACCTTTCTTTTGAGCTTCTTGAACTATTTGAAATGCGTTTGGTTGTAATCTTAATAAATTTCCGTATTGAACAGTATCGTCTAGTTTTTTTCTTCCATATTTAAAAATATCATCCAGTTCTATCTTTTGTTTTTCATCTACCGGTAAAAAATAATCGAAATAAATGCTAACTCCTGATGGTACATTTTCAATAGTTTTTTCTCTTTCCAAAACATTAAGTTCACGGTTGGGATAAATTTTCTGAATCTCTTTTCTTATTGAATTATTTTTTTCGTTGCTTAAAACCCAGAAAAAATTAGGTTCTGCTTTTTCAGAAACTGTTTTAATCGAATCGAGACTCAAATTATCTTTTGAAAAATCGTCTAAGATTATGCAATCAAATTCTTTTATCTTTTCGTAAGGAAATTGACCTTTTATAAAACTTTCTTCTAAATTATAGTAAGAAGTAGTATGGCAAAGATTATTTTGGAATTCCTCATCCTGAAGAAATTTGCTTGCTGAATGGTAGAACTTAAATTTGAATCCGTTTATAAGATGAGATGAAGTAATTTCCCAAATATTTTTGTAATTACCATCACCATTACACTTTAAATTCATCTCTTGTAAACGGCTTGTAATTAATAAAACTTTTTTTACGGCCCTTATTTGTAAAAGTAATTTTAATGCTGCAATTACCTGTAGTTCTTTTCCAAGGTCAAATGAATCACTGAGCAAAGCGAATTCCGAATTAAATAAAAACTTTGCTCCAATTTGCTGGCATTCAGGAATCGAAAAGAGAGCTTCATTTATTTCATCTTTTGATAATTCATAAACCGGCTCAATTAGTTTTTGTAGTTTATAATTTCTTTCTGCAAGAAGATTTTCAAAATTATCTGAAGGGATTTTTATTTCGCTTTCAAAACCAAAAGTCTTTGAAACTGATATGCCCAAATTTTGATAATCCATCATCGGATAATCATTTGTAATTTCCAAAGTATTGAGCTTTTTGATTTTAGGCGAATTAAATTTTACATCTAGTCCGAACTTTTTGTTTTCAAGTATAAAAGTTTCATTCAGAAAATCACTTGTTTCTAAGAGTGATATTTTTTGAATATCCGGGACAAATTTAGAAATACAATCTATAGTTTCCGGAATGCTAATATTTGTTTCAAATTCATTGATGGCGGTTTCCTCTTTCCATAATTTTATTTCATTAACTTCAGAAGCAAGAGGAACATTTTTAAGAGATAAAGTTTTTACTGGAGGATAAATATCTTCTTTAAAACTTATTGATTCATTTAAAGCAAATTTTAGTCTATCAGCCAAATCATAATATTGGGCATTTAATTTTTCCCACTCGTGCCCACTTGTTTTAGTCTTTATAAATTCAAAAAATCTAACGAGGATTCTTGGATCTAGGAAGGTACAATAAGAAATGTTGTCACTATCTATTCCTTGAGTGAAATAAATTGTTTGTACAACTTCACAAGGATCAAGGTTAAGAGATTTCACAGGCGGATGAGGCAAATGTGAGGCGAAAGGTTCAATTTTTATTTTTTCCCCTCCGTTTGCACGAAGAAAACGGTTAAGTAAATATACATCCGGTAACTCAACCTTTGAAATTAACTTTGCCGCTTTGACCCTTAGTGGTGCCATAGATTATTCTTTCGTTTTTTTCAAATGAACCTGCTCACATGCAAGAGTCAATCTTTCAAAAGGTTCCAGCAAGTCTCTGTACTCAAAAATATTATTTACAGCTTCTGTAATTCCGGGTAGCTCATCCTCTAGGTCTTCTGGAGCTTCCAAAACCATCTGGGCACTGTTTGATGAATTAGACTTAAGTTCTGCTCTAGCAGCTTTGTATCCGTTCTGCTGTTCTTTATTTAAAATTCTTACAACTCTGGTATCAAGTTTTGAATTCGCGCCCAAAAAATTAAAATCATTTACTAATATTAAGTCAGGATTTTCGCTAATTGCTTTTAACAGTGGTAATGCTACCAGTTCCACAAGAATATGCTCTTTTAGAACATTGCCATAAAGTATTTTTTGAAAATTAGTTGGTTTTATTGGTGAAGTAACTCTAAACTCAATTGGCTTTGTCTCGGAATCCGTTACCATAATAACACCCATTATTGAATCATTGCTATTGTAGACCCCAAGAAAAGCGATTTTTTTTAATTCCATTTTCCTATCTCCTTTTATTAAATAGATTTAATGTGCAACTTTTGCGCCACAGAAATACGAGGATTTTGATGATTAAAGCTAATTCGGATAAGCGTAATTAAAGAGTTAGGTAATATTTACCGATTTTCGATAGGTAAATTGGGACTATTTAAAAATATTCGGCATATTCTTCTTCTTCATACATTCATCACCCCAAATTGAAAAACGTATATAAAGTGTTATTTGATTGATTTGTAAGCTTTTTTAAATCAATATCAATATGATCAATTTTAAAGAATAGCATGAATGTAAAAAATATTTGACACAAAGAATGAAATATATTACTTTATGTCCATAAAATTTGACAATTAGTAAAAAATAGTACTCAAGGAGTTTAAAATGAGTTTCCAAGAAAGAAAGAGCATAGTCTCATTGATAAGTTCAATACTTATAATAATTATATATAGTGCTTATGTATATTTTACAGATATATCAGGTAAAATAAACCTGGCTGATGATTTATACTTTTGGGCTAAAATCATTCTAATTTTTTTCCCGGTTATGATAGTGGCAAAAATATTAATCCATATAGCGTTTTATATAGTTAGTCATTTCACAAGTGATGAGAAATTACCTGATTTTGAAGATGAGCTAGATAAGCTTATCGAAATGAAAGCGGCAAGAAATTCACATTACTTTTTTATGTTATCATTCATTTTTTCAATAAGCACAATTGTAATGGGATTTACACCAATGGCAATGTTTTTATGTTTTGCACTTACAATAAGTGGTGCGTGTATAATAAATGACATTTCCCAAATCTATCTTTATAAAAGAGGATTTTAACATGGGCAAAAACCACCTGAGTAATAATATCCGGCGTTTACGATTTGATAATGACGAAATGACCCAACAAGAGTTGGCGGATAAGGCAAAAGTTACGAGGCAAACAATTGTAGCAATTGAAAAAGGGAAATACTCTCCTTCACTTGAGCTGGCTTTCCGTATTGCACATGTTTTTAATACTCCGTTAGAGGAGGTGTTCTCATATAATTTAGAAGAAGATTCAGACAAAAAATAAAAATTATGATGTTAAAGTTTTAGGGGGAATGAAAGTTATGAAAGCAATTATTTATAAAAATTACGGATCTGCAGATGTTTTGCGATTTGAGGAAACCAAAAAACCTGTCCCAAAAGATGATGAAGTTTTGATCAAAGTGTATGCGTCGTCAATCAACAAAGCCGAGTGGTATAAAATGAACGGCAAACCTTTTTTTATGAGGTTTATGGGAGTCGGACTATTTAAACCGAAAAACAAAATCCTCGGTGGAGATATTTCCGGAGTAGTTGAAGCAGTGGGAAAGAATGTGAAAAATTTTAAAACAGGAGATGAGGTTTACGGGGATGTTTCATGGGGCGGATATGCTGAATATGTTTGTGCATTGGAAAATTTAATAGCTCATAAACCTCAAAACATGTCGCATGAAGAAGCTGCTGCATTGCCCATCGCTGCGTTAACAGCTTTGCAGGGTCTACGCGACAAAGGAGAAATAAAATCCGGACAAAAAGTTTTAATAACCGGTGCTTCAGGCGGAGTTGGGAATTATGCTGTGCAGATAGCAAAATCTTATGGTACAGAAGTAACGGCGGTATGCAGAACAGAAAGTGTTGAGTTTGTGAAATCTTTGGGAGCTGACAGAGTGATCGATTTTACAAAAGAAAGCTATTTACAAGAAATAGAATATTACGATTTAGTTTTTGACGGAGCTTCATTTCATTCACTTGAAGATATATTGAAAGTTTTAAGGGAAGGTGGAAATTACGTTTTGGTTGGCGGCGCAATAAAACAAATGTTGAAAGTTATGATGGTTGGCAAAAGAGTCGCAAAAAAAGAAAACAAAAATATTCGGCATTTTATAGCAGATTCAAATACAGCTGATTTGAATTTTTTGAGAGAACTTATTGAAGCCGGCAAAGTGAAATCATTTATAGATAGCAGCTTTTCATTAAGCAAACTTCCAAAAGCAATGAGACATTTTGAAAACGAGCATATTAGAGGGAAATTAGTAATTACAACTAATGACAATGAAGAGACTCTTAAAAAAATTGCCGCTGAAGGAAAAAAGTTGAGTTCGTTATTTATGCTGACTAACTTCATAGGAGTTTAAAAAAAAGGATTGTTCGGAAACTTATGAATTAAGTGAAAAATTTTATGAAAAACTAATAGGTTTTATGCTCTTTGAGAAATAATTGTATCAAACTTATCAGTTTCTTCTTGAGGTGTATTTTCGAAAACACTGGCAATTTGATATTTCAGAATAATTCTATTTTATCTGATTTTGCCCAAAGACTAAGCCAATGCTCGGTTAAATTAGAATAATCCTTCTCGCCTTCCAAGGAATGACTCGCTGGCATTAGAGCTAATGATAGTATCATTTAACCAATTTACAGCTTTTCTAATTTAAATAAATATAGAGTTTTTAAATAAAGAAAATATTAATTGCTTGAGTATAAATTAATGATTTTTTATTTTAAAGAAAATATGCATAGTAACGAAGGGTTTAAATTCTACAATTAATTATTTAATTGAATTATTCGAGAAAAATCTTATAATTATGCAAAGAAATGTTTTAATTGAAGGTTTGTTTTGTTGAATTGAATCAATTAATTATTTTTTTATAAAATAAGAAATATTACAATTTCTTGGAATTATTATATGTCAGACTCAATTAATATAAAATACTGTTTTTTAAGTACAGGAAATTTAGATTTCAAAAAAGTAGATGATTTAGAAATAAATGTAGCTCAAAGAGTTTTTAGTAGATTAATAGGTAGTCTGAAACAAATAAAGATTCATAGTAATTTTGTCAAAGGGTGTATTCTAGACTTTCGGCTTATGAACTATCCATCTATCGAAAACAACAAAAATGAAACAATAAAATGCTTTCTTAATTTTTCCTTTAAATTAAGTGACAATGTTGATGAAGATGAAATTAAAGAGATGCGTGATGATTTAATTAAATATTGTGAATCTCTTTTGACATTTACATTTCGGCAACAGAATTTCACGATTGAGCCTGATAATGAAAATATATATGATTACAATCAAACGAGAAACATTATTGAGGTACTTAGGCCTCTAAACAAGGATAATAAACAAAGTAAATTAACACCAGGAACCTTAAAAACTCAACTTAATATAAAAAAACTAGCTAATCTAATGTTGCGCTCTGACTCTTCAATAGGTTATTCTGTAACATTGAATTTGAACGGTTGGACTGAGAATGAAGTTTCATTAATATTACAGGGTGGAATTCAAAGCGAAGACCCCTTTTCTAAGATAGGTGCATATTTCGCACGTACTGAACCTGAAGAAGAAACTTTAACAAGTAACGTAGAGAAACCTGTATGCAAAATGAGATTCTTCTCAACTCAGGATTTATCTCAATTTTTTGTTTCTGAATTGTTGGAATGTATTTCTCCTGATTTTCTAAAAACAATAAAAATAAATAGTGATGATGAAGGTTTTGTTGAGGAACTAAATGAAATAAAAAATTTTGAATTAGTAGGGAAATCAAACATTAAAGGTTCGTTAGATTTAGAACCACTAATATTGAAGGTTTATAGGAGCTTGGGTATTGATGAAATAGCAAACATATGTCCTGTTCCTCATGAACCTGTACCAGGAATAAAGCATAAGAAGTATACAACCTATTACCCTTCAATCACTGAAATTAGCTCTACAGGGATACATATTGGAAAAGTTAGAACGGAAGCTAGTACAGAATATATTGACGTAAGATTATCCTCTAATGATAGATTAAGACATTCATATATCATTGGAAAAACTGGAACTGGTAAATCTTCATTATTAGCTTCAATGGCAATTCAAGATATTGTTGCTGGGAATCCATGCATAGTAATAGATCCCCATGGTGAGTTATGCGATAATATTATAGCTGCAGTACCTGAAAAATCCTTGGATAATATTGTTTTAATAGATCCTTCTAAATCAGCTGAATACCCTGCTTGTAGTTTAAATGTTTTTGATGTTGGGGCTGTGAAATCGGAATTAGAATTAATGCGTGAAAAAGATTACTGGACAAATGAATTAACATCTATGTTTATTTCTCTCTATACTGCTGAGATATTTGGTCCAAGAATTCAAGAATATTTTAGAGCAGCTTGCTTAACATTGATGGATTTAAATATAAAGGGTTCTTTTGTTGATGTCCCAAGATTATTTACAAATCATGCATTTCTTGAAGAATGTAGAAAAAAAATAACAGATACTGATGCAAGAGAATTTTGGCATACTTATGACCAAATGGGAGCAAGAGAGAAACAAGAAATTATCCCTTATTTTACTTCAAAGTTTTCTCCTTTAGTAAAAAGTTTTTTGATCAAAAATTTTGTTAGTTCTAAAAATTCTTCGCTTGATTTAGAAAAGTTTATATTGGAAGATAAATCTATTTTGGTACGTCTTTCCAAAGGAGATCTTGGTGAATTAGGAATGAGGCTTATAGGAATGTTGATTATATCGAGAATTAAATCCCTAATTTTTGCTAGGGCAAAAATAGAACCTGAAAAAAGAAAGTTTTTGAGCTTATATGTAGACGAATTCCAAAATTTTGTCAGTGAAGGATTTCAAATTCTTTTATCAGAATCAAGAAAGTTTGGTCTTGGTCTTGTACTTGCAAATCAATATCTCAGCCAAATGAATCAGGCACAATTTCGACTTTATGGAACAAATAGTGGGATGAGTTTACTAGATGCGATTCTTGGAAACGTAGGTAATTTAATAATTTTTTGTATAGGTGCGAAAGATTCAAAAGAGATTTTACCTTCTCTAGGCAGTCAAATTGAAGAAAAAGATTTAATTAATCTCGAAAATTTTTATTTTCTTGGTCGAATATTGAATTCAGGTGTTTTAAGTTCACCTATGACTGTTCAAGCGTATCGAAGTGAATTCTTAAATTTTACTACTCATAGAAATGAACTTAAAAGTAGAATAGAATATTTAATGGAATTGTTTAATGTTTAGAAAAAAGGGATTACAATGACTAAAAAAATAGAGAAAGAGAACATTAGGGACAAAGAATACATAGATATTACACCTAATAAAAAAGAAAAGCATAATGGAAGTGAAGATATTGGAAAACAATTTAAGGAAGAAGCAATTTCCAACAATGAGCAAGGTGATATTGACGAAGATAGTGAAGCGAGTGAAGGTACTTATTATGATAAGCTTCATGAAAAAAATAGACTAGGTTTTAAAAGTAGACTTGACCTTACATTGCGGCGAGCACTAAGAAGTTTGGAAAACAATGCTTCAAAAGCATCAGGTCTAAGTGTCGAGAATTTAAGAAAAGAGTTTATGGTTATTTCTAGACATCAATCTGCACATGAGCATGTATTTTTTATACCTTTTAATCTTGTTGTATGCGATTATAGAACATTTTTAATTAGTGCAATAGCCTTTAAAAAGGGTCAAAAAGATATAATAAACTAAAAAGTGAAACATAATGGGTACCGAATCAATAAAAACAAATTTTGATAAAGAGGTTAAATCTAAAATTGTTTCGCATGAAGAATTATCCTCAATTGAAAAAGTTCCAATTCCTGAAAAATTAGAAGGAGATTATAGTAATAGTTTTATCCACCATCTTAGGTCTGTTGAAAAATCAAATCTTGATACACTTAATCAGGTGATTCAAAGTGCGCGAATAGGATTTAATACAAATCTTGTTCTCAATATAATAAGCTTTGGACTCGGTTTAGGAGTTATGATTACCGGAGTAATTATACTGATCAAATCACCTAGTGACTTCGGCAGGATTGTCGGATTCTTCTCTTCATCGATTGGGATTTTATTGATATTGATTCTGTTATTATGGAAAGGACCGTTAGATCGTATTTTAGAATCTGTTTCTAATTTAGCAAGAATTCATGTTATTACTATTGGACTAGCTCATCGTCTAAATCAAATTTCACAGGTTTTTATAACAAATACCTCCAGAGGAGAAATGGATTTAGCTTCATTAAAAGAAATTAATGGTATGATAGATAATGCTGTCCATAGTTCAGTTAAAGAGTTTGAATTATTACTACCGAAAGAACTTGCAGAAGAGCAAATAACGAAGATTATTGCTGATGCTGGAATTGGAAGCAAAAAAGATTCAAAATAATAATAATTTTCCAAAATTTTTGAAGTGGTAGTTTACTAGTAAATATATCATAGATTCCTAAAGTAATTCGAAGCAATAGTTTTTTGTCCTAAATTACTTTCCCTAAGATTCCAAATATCTTCAAAAAATCCCTTGACAAATCAATTAAAAGACATTATGTTTGTTTTAGAGATGACTGATAGTCAGTAAATGAACTTTCGTAGAACTCAGGGAGTCTAAAGATGGGAATTGCAGAAAGAAAAGAAAGAGAGAAAGAAAGGAGAAGGTTGGATATTATTAATGCGGCTGAAGAAGTTTTCTTTTCAAAGGGGTTTGAGAATTCAACAATGGATGATGTAGCTGAGCAAGCAGAATTAAGTAAAGGCACGTTGTATTTGTATTTCAAAAGCAAAGATGAGTTGTTTTTAGAAATTATTTATAGAGGCAACAATATTTTGCATAACTTATTTCAAAAGGCCAGCGAAAGAGAAGGCGACGGTTTATGCAAAGTAAGGGCTATTGGAGAAGCATTTGTTGAGTTTAGTATCAAATATCCGAACTATTACAATGCCTTTCTTCATAATCAAACACAGGAAATCTGCTTAGAAAAAATGGGTGAAGCAGAAGAAAAAATATTTTCTCTAAAAGAAAGGAATATGCAGATATTCATTGACGTCATTAAGGGTGGAATTGAAGATGGTTCACTCGAACCGGAACTTGATCCTGTTAAAACTGCTCTTACACTATGGGCTGAAGCAACCGGAGTTTTACTCTTAGCGAAATTAAAAGGCAAGTTAATTTCAAAGGGATTCAATATTAGTGAAGAAGAATTTATTAATCACTTTTTTGAATTTACATGGAGAGCTTTAAAAGCATAAAAATTTTTAAACAATAATGACTAGGAGTCATATAATTGATTCTAGTAAAGGAGATGGAAATGCGTACAGTAATGGTTGTTATGATTTTATTCATAACATCTGTTTTTAACATTGCCCAGGAAGAAATTCTTGAGAACTACATAGATGAAGGATTGCAGAACAATCTTGCTTTGAAGCAGAGAGAATTTTCTTTTGAGAGGAGTATCTCTGCTCTTGATGAAGCACGAGGATTGTTTATGCCTTCAATTGAAGTTAATGCCCGCTACTCGAGAGCAGGCGGCGGAAGAACATTCGAAATCCCCGTCGGTGACTTGGTCAATCCAATTTATTCGGGATTAAATCAAGTCATCGGCTCGAATGTTTATCCGACAAATCTACCCAATGAAGAAATAAAATTTTTGCGGGAAAAGGAGCATGATACAAAACTGAGATTGATTCAGCCAATCTTTCAGCCGAAAATTCTTTTCAATTATAAAATCAAAGATAATTTGAAAGATATTCAAAAAGCGGAAAGAGATATTTATGCACGTGAACTTGTTGCGGAAATTAAAGCAGCATATTTTAATTATCTCAAAACTGTAAAAGTAGTTGAGTTGTTTGAAAAAACAGAAGAATTGTTGAAAGAAAATTTAAGAGTAAGTGAAAGCCTTTATAAAAACCACAAATCAACGGTTGATGTTGTTTACCGTGCTCAAGCAGAATTAAGTGAAATAAAACAGCAGCTCGCTGATGCGGAGAATAATGAAAAACTTGCAAAGGCTTATTTTAATTTTCTGCTTAACAAAGATTTGGAATCTGAAATCAAAATTGATGCTTCTGTTATGTTTTCACAAAGCAACGAAGTGGATTTTGATGAATCGATAAGTCTGGCAGTTTCAAATAGAGAAGAATTAAAACAGCTTGAATCTGCAATTGATGCTTCAGACAATAATATCAGCCTTTCGAAATCAAACTATTTACCAGGTGTCTCACTCGCTGTTGATTATGGTTTTCAAGGTGAAGAATATAAATTCAGCAGTGATGACGATTACTGGATGGCTTCTGTTGTTTTGAATTGGAATCTTTTTAACGGATTCCAGGACAAAGCAAAAGTTGAGCAAGCAGAATGGAGTAAAAAAGAAAATGAAGCAAAACTCAATGAAGTTTTGAAACAGATCAAACTTCAGGTACGTACTGCTTATTACAATCTTGACGTTGCACAAAAAACAATAACAACAGCAAACGACAGATTAACTACTTCTGAAAAATCTTTTGAGATAGTGTCCAAAAAATACAAAGAGGGAATGGTTGCCCAGATTGAATTTCTTGATGCACGAACAAGTTTGACTCAAGCAGAAATAAATAAAATTGTTACCGAGTATGACTATTTAGTAAAGAAAGCTGAGTTTGAGAAAGTAACTGCAGCCTATCCGGTCAATGAAAAATTAAAAGTAGAAAACTAAGGGGGATAAAAATGAAATCTGTTAAAATAATTTTAGGGGTGTTGGCAATAGTAGTAGCCACAACATTTTTTATAAGTTGTGATGAAAACACTGCTCAAGAAATAAGCGAAAAAGTTACTTATGTGAAAACACAAAAAGTAAACGAAGAAGTAATTTCAATTCCGGTTAAGACCAGCGGGAAAATTTCATCAACAGCTGAAACAAAATTGTCTTTCAAAACCGGAGGTATAATTGACGACATAAAAGTTAGAGAAGGACAATCTGTAAAGAAAGGCCAGACTTTAGCAGTTCTTGATTTGAAAGAAATACACGCTAGATTTAACCAGGCAAAAGATGGGCTTGATAAAGCAAAGCGTGATTATGAAAGAGTTAAAAATTTATACAAAGATCAAGTTGCAACACTCGAACAATATCAGAATGCAGAGACCGGTTACAACGTTGCTTTGTCTAACTTTGAAATAGCAGAATTTAATTTACAGCATTCAAAAATTGAAGCACCGGCAAGTGGAAAAATTCTTGCAAAGTTCGTTGAAGAAAATGAATTGGTCGCACCGGGCAACCCAATATTTTTATTTGGTATTAAAGGCAAAGGATGGAAAACAAAAGTGGGTGTAACTGATAAAGATATAATCAGATTAAAAATTGGTGATGAAGCAAAGGTAACTTTTGATGCTTATCCGGAAGTTGAATTTGAAGCTATCGTAAATGAAGTCGGTGAGTTTGCAAATCCATACAACGGAACATACGAAGTTGAATTGGTAATCACTCAAAACGAATACAAACTTGTTTCGGGTTTTGTTGGTAAGGTAGAAATCTACCCATCTAACAAAAACGCTTATTTAATGGTACCATACGATGCATTAGTGGAAGCAAATAACACTGATGCATTTATTTACACTATTGAACAAAACAGAGCGAAAAGATTACCTGTAAAAATCAAACACATTACCCAAGAATTTGCGGCAGTTGACTTAAATGAAAAAAATATTGGTGAAGTTGTGATAGACGGGTCAGCATATTTATCCAATAACGTTTTAGTACAAGTTGTGAACTAAGGGGGAAGGGTAAAATGAAACTACCAAAATTTGCAATTGAGAATCACCAGTTCACCATAATAGCTGTGGTGCTATTGGTACTTACGGGACTTGTTTCTTTTTTAACAATGCCCCGTTCTGAGGATCCCCAAGTATCGCCGGCTGGAACAAGTGTGATAGTCGTATTCCCGGGTGCTAATCCGGTTGACCTTGAAGAGCTTGTTGTTGATCCTATTGAAGAAGTAATTAACGAATTGGAAGATATAAAAGAAATTAAAACAAATGCCGAAGATGGTTTAGCAGTAATTCAGGTAGAATTTTTATCTGGCAGTGATCCCGACGATAAGTACTCAGATGTGGTTCAAAAAGTAAATAGTGTCCGAAGTAATTTGCCGGCAGAAGTAGCGCGGTTGGAGCTTGTTAAGTGGTCAATATCTGATGTAAATATTTTGCAAGTCGGAATTGCTTCAGAAACTGCAAGTTATCGTGAATTAGAAAAAGAAGCGGAAAGGTTAGAAAAGAAATTCGAACGTGTAACCGGAATTAAGAAAATCAAAACATGGGCTTATCCAGAACAAGAATTAAGAGTTTCACTTGACCTTGAAAGAATAGCACAGTTAAATATCCCGTTGAATCAGGTTATTGGAATGATTCAATCAAACAATGCGAATATTCCTGGCGGGCATATTGACTTAAATACAAAGAGATACAACGTGAAAACAAGCGGTTCGTATTCATCAATTGAAGAAATAGAGAATACTATAGTTGACGCTAAGAACGGGAAGATTATTTATCTGAAAAATATTGCATCGGTTAGTTTGAATTATGAAGAGAAGCAATATCTCGGAAGAGTAAATGGCAAGCGTTCTGTTTTTGTTACTGCAAATCAAAAGGAAGGCACGAATATTTACAATGTTGCCGGTGGACTAAAAAAAGAGTTGGAAGAATTTGAGTTATCTCTTCCGGAAAACATGAAAATTGAAGTTGTGTTTGATCAAACAAATTCAGTTTCATACAGACTAAATAATTTCTTTAGCAACATGCTGCAAGGCTTAATATTGGTAGGCATTGTAGTGCTGATTGCAGTTGGTTTCCGAGCTTCTGTAATAGTAATGCTCGCTATTCCCTTTTCCATTTTTATGGGAGTCGGCACATTAGATTTTAGTGGTTACGGTCTACAGCAAATGTCAATTGTCGGTTTAGTTATTGCACTTGGCTTACTTGTTGACAACGCAATAGTTGTAACAGAAAATATTACTCGCTATATGAAAATGGGTTATAGTGTAATTGAATCGGCGGTAAAAGGTACATCACAAATTGCATGGGCAGTAGTAAGTTCAACTGTTACAACGGTACTGGCATTCGTACCAATAATAATGATGCAAAACATTACGGGTGATTTTATTCGCAGTATGCCATTGACGGTAGTGTTTACTCTTACGGCATCTCTACTTATTTCGCTGACTTTAACGCCATACCTGTCAAGTAAGTTTATCAGAATTAAAACAGAGAATAATGGAAACGAAAGTTGGTTTAGAAGAACACTAAATAAATTTGTCTCTACTCGCTACCGTAGAATTTTGGATGGTGCATTGAAAAGGCCAAAGACAGTTGCCTTAATTGCAGTGCTGGTCTTCTTTGGTAGTTTAACATTATTTCCAATAGTTGGAGTAAGCTTTTTCCCAAAGGCTGAAAAAGAAATATTTATAATAAATGTCCAAACACCGGAAGGGACTAATTTAGATTTTACAGACAAAGTTGTAAAGGACATTGAAAATTCATTAGCCGAAAATGAAAATGTAAATTTATATGCCGCTAATGTTGGTCACGGTAATCCACGTATTTACTATAATATGTGGCAGCAATATGAAAAGCAAAATTATGCTATGCTTTTTGTTGAATTAAACACACGCGATAGAGATGTATTTGATGATGTAATTACCGGACTTCGAGATGAATTTGATACTTATCCCGGTGCAAAAATAGAAGTGAAAGAATTTGAGCAAGGGCCTCCGGTAGCGGCTCCAATTGAAATTAGAATCATCGGTGAAAACCTTGACGAATTGAAAAAGATATCTTTAGAAGTTGAGAAAATGTTTGAAGAGACTGAAGGTACTGTTAATATTAACAATCCTCTTAGTACTTCTAAAACTGATTTAAGAGTGAAAATAAATAGAGCCAAAGCCGGAATGCTTGGAGTACAGATTGTAGAAATAGATAAAACAGTTCGTGCAGCAGTTGCAGGATTAAATATATCAAACTACCGAGACAGAGAAGGCAAAGAATACAATATTGTTTTGCGCTTGCCTGTAAATGAAAAAACACTTTTGGAAGATTTCGATAAAGTTTATGTTTCTTCAGTAACCGGTGTGCAAGTACCGCTAAAGCAATTGGCAACATTACAATTCGAAAGTAGCCCGATGAAAATCAATCATTACAATTTAGAAAGAAATGTTACGATTACATCAGATGTGATTAAAGGCTATTCTGTTGATGCTGCAACTAGTGAAATATTAGAAAAGCTTGAGAACTTTGAATTCCCAAGAGGTTATAATTATTATGCAGCTGGAGAATTAGAAAGCCGTGAAGAATCATTTGGCGGAATGTTGCAGGCTATTATTATTGCAATGGTCGGCATATTCGGTGTGCTTGTACTCCAGTTCAGATCGTACTCTCAACCTTTGATTGTTTTTTCTGCAATCCCACTCGCAATTGTTGGTTCAATATTGGCTTTGTTGGTTACAGGATATTCGTTTTCTTTTACGGCGTTTGTAGGAATTACAAGTTTGGTTGGTATTGTAGTTAATAACTCGATTCTACTTGTTGACTACACAAATCAACTTCGACGCGAAGGAAAAGAATTATTAGAGGCTTTAAAAATAGCCGGTGAAACTCGTTTTATCCCGATTATTTTGACTACTGCTACAACTGTTGGCGGGCTGCTTCCATTAACATTAGGCGGCGGTACACTTTGGGCCCCAATGGGATGGACAATCATCGGTGGATTGCTAGTCTCAACAGTTTTAACCTTAGTGGTTGTCCCTGTACTCTACAGAATTTACACTCCGAAAAATCTTTCGTAAACTATTGCCCGGTCTGAATAACACAGGCCGGGTTAAATTTTTGCTATGAAAAAATATTTCCACTAAAATTTTGTGCAAGATTTTCGCATATTCAGATATAATATAAAAGTTAAATTCATGCGCAAATTCTTTGTCTATTTACTTCTATTAAGTTCTTTATGTTTTGCAAAAGATAAATCCTATCTAGCTTTTTCAGTCGGCCTTTTTGACTTTATACATAATCAACCAGGATCGTTTGAATTTACTGTTGAATACAGGCAAATAAATGAGGGATGGTTTTTTCAGCCTGTTGGTGGAATTATGGTGAACACTGATTTTGGTTCACACATTTTCGGTGGATTTGCTACGATTTTAGAAATTACTGATAGGCTTGAATTTGCTTCCTTTTTTGCTCCGGGCATTTATTTAAAGGGAAACAGCAAAGATCTTGGATTTATTATTGAGTACAGAAGCAAATGGGAACTATCATATTTGCTGGATAATAAAATGAAAATTGCATTCAGTGGTGGTCATATTTCAAATGGTTTTGGAACATTGAATCCGGGTGCTGAAAGTTTAAATATTACGATTATTGTACCGATGGAATATTTTAAAAAGTGAACGCTAAAATGAAAAATAATAGTTGGATTATTTTATTTATCGTAACGATTGTGGTCATCTCATTAAGTTTTATTTGGGAAGACAAAAGCTACGACAACTACGCTTCAGAGGGAAATAAAATAGTAGCACCTAAAATTCCGGATGAAGCATTTTTCGCTGGTGAAAGAATACCGCTTGAAAACTTTGAAGTGAGAGAAAGATTAGATAGGGAATTGATTATAAGTACTTATTGGCATTCAAGTATGCTGATTTATTTAAAGAGAGCAAACAGATGGTTTCCTGTTATTGAACCGATTCTTGAAGAGAATAATATTCCGGAAGATTTTAAATATTTATCCGTAGCCGAAAGTAATCTAGCTAACGCAGTTTCGCCAAAAGGTGCAACAGGGTTTTGGCAATTCATGAAAGCAACCGGTAAAAAATATGGGTTAGAAATTAACGGACAGGTTGATGAACGTTACAATGTCGAAAAAGCCACTTTAGCAGCATGCAATTATTTAAAGGATTTATACGATCAGTTCGGAAGTTGGACATTAGCCGCTGCTGCTTATAACATGGGTGAAAACGGATTAGCTAAGCAAATAGACAGACAAAAGTCAGATAATTATTATTATATAGTTTTGAATCAAGAAACTTCGAGATATATTTTTAGAATTGTTGCAGCAAAGATGCTTTATAATGATCCGAGTGGATTTGGCTTTGATTTAAACAAAGAGGATTTATATCCTGAACTAAAATTTAAAGAAGTTTATGTAAAATCATCAATACAGCATTGGGCAGATTTTGCACAGAGATACGGAATAAATTATAAAATTTTAAAAACGTTTAACCCGTGGCTTCGTGAAAACAAACTCACCAATAAGGCCGGAAAAACATACAAACTTAAAATCCCGGAAGGAAAGGGAGTTGAATAAAATATTTTCTTAATAGAAAATTTCTTGATAAATGAATATGTGGAAAGTAAATTAAAAACCACAATCCAAATTTTAGGGCGGCTTTTTATATCCATCAAATAAGTTATTATAATTGATGTAGTATTTACATTCTTAAGGAAAATTAATGTCAAAAAAAATATTCATTCTTGGCGGATACGGAAATTCAGGATACTTGATAGCAGATTATTTATTAAAAGAAACAGATGCCGAAATTACAATTGCTGGAAGGGACTTAGATAAAGCTAGAATGGCTGCTTACCAGTTAAACGATAAGTATCAAGACAAGAGAAGTACAGCGGTTAATTTAAGCGCTTCGAGTTTTCAATGGATAAAAAATGCTATTGAAGGATATGACTACTTGGTGCTCGCTTCCAGCAGTTCTACTTTTGTTGAAAATGTTGTAAGAGCTTGCCTTGAAACAAACACAAATTATTTTGATACCCAACTCTCTTCTCCACAAAAAATTAAAATGTTAAGAGGTTATGAAAAAAAGATTAATGAAAAAGGATTGGCATTTATTACTGACGGCGGTTTTCACCCCGGATTAGTTTCAGCCATTATTAGATATGGTAGTTTACAATTTGATGAAGCAAAAAAGGCATTTGTTCATGGCTTTGCCAGAATGGATTGGAAGAGTTATAAACTCTCAAAAGGAACACTTTCCGAATTCATGACAGAAATAAAAAATTATAATCCAACTATTTTTAAAAAAAGTAATTGGAAAAAAGCAGGTCTTTTGCATTCAAAAAAAGTTTATTTTGATAGAGAGATAGGTGTACAAAGAACTTCACCTTACTATTTGGAAGAATTATCAGAATTACCAAATTTAGTTCCATCGCTTAACGAAGCTGGTTTTTATGTTTGTGGACTAGATTGGTTTACAAAAAACTTTGTTGCACCACTTGGTTATTTTAGTTTTAAAGTAATTGGTGATTTAACAACCAAACCATTAGTGAAACTCTTTAAATGGAGCTGTAAAAAATTTTCAAAACCTCCGTATAAAATAAAATTGAAACTAATTGCTGAAGGTGAAAAAGACGGAAGAAATAAAAAAACAGAAATAACTTTAGAACATAAAGATGGTTATGTAATGACGGCAATTCCAGTTGCAGTTAGCCTTAAGCAAATAATTAACGGAACTATAAATCCAAATGGATTATGCTTTCAAGGCAATGTGGTTGAGATATCATCGTTCTTTGAAGATTTGCAAAAACTTGGTATCAAAATTAGATACAAATAATAACTTTAATAATATATTTGCGTCTAAGTTTTTAAAGCAAAAATTCAGATATAAATTTTGAAAGAGTATATAAAAAATATCGATCTTGAAAAATTATTGTGGATAACAGCATTAGTTTTTTTAATCTTTGTTGATCCTGCAAAAGAACAGGTTTTTACTCTTTGTCTTTTTCATAATTTAGGAATCGAATCTTGTCCTGGCTGCGGATTAGGAAGATCAATTTCGTATTTTTATCGTGGCGAAATAAGTAATTCACTAAGTATGCACCCTTTGGGAATTTTTGCATTTTTTATAATTCTATATAGAATATTATCATTACAAATTAACTCCTTAAAAAAATTGAGGTAAAACATGGCTGCTAAAGTATTGGAACTAATGCCCGAAATTATTGGTGAAGAGCAGATGTTTATTGGAAACCTTTTAAATGATATGGATGAAAAGGAAGCGGCTCAATTCGCTAATGTTTATAGGGTTAGAAGAAAGGATCCGCAAACTATACTACTACTTACATTAGTTGGTTTTCTAGGAATTGCTGGTATCCAGAGATTTATAGTTGATCAAATTGGGTTAGGAATTTTGTATTTATTGACAGGTGGGCTTTGTTTGATAGGTACAATTATTGATTTAATAAACTATAAAAAAATTGCCTTCGAATATAATCAGATTCAAGCACAGCAAATTGCTGCTTTGGTAAAATCTCCATCTAATTAAATTTTTTATTTGTGCTAATTAAAAATTTTCATAGATTTGGTAATAGAGCAGTTAGTTTTAGCAATACCTAAAAGTAAGTATTTGTTAGTACCCTGCTCGTTAGTATTTTACAATTATTAAAGGAGTTTTTTTGATGGCAGAGCGTACA
>JANQIV010000152.1 GCA_028282005.1 Melioribacteraceae bacterium
ATGCCGGACAGCAAGCTAGAGATTATTCGTGAATTCAATGTTCTAGTTGAGAAAAATTTTAGAAGTAAAAGTAAAGTAGCTGATTACGCTGAAATTCTAAATAAATCCCCAAAAACATTATCTAATTTGTTTGCACAGTTTAATGACAAAACTCCTTTGCAAGTAATTCAGGAAAGAAAAATTTTAGAAGCAAAAAGACTTTTCATGTTTACAGATAAAACTGCGAAAGAAATTGCATACGAATTGGGTTTTGAAGATGCGGCCCATTTTTCTAAATTTTTTAAAAATTCCACAGGATTTTCCCCCTCAGATTTCAAAAAAAATAAGCTAGGACTGAATTAGGGAAAAATAGACAAGTCCTCGGGAATTATGTCTATTTATTGGCCACTCCTTTCAAGTTATTTTTGAATCAACAAAATTAAAAATAATAAACAAAGGAGATACAAAATGAAAACAATAACAGTCCCAACAAGAGAACAAGTTGATTCAAAATCACAACAAATATTTGACAACTTAAAAAAGAATCTTGGAATGGTTCCAAACATGTACGCAACAATTGGTTACTCAAGTGATGCGCTCGAAAACTATTTGAATTATTCCGGCAAAGCTGGAAAAAGTACTTTCAACACTAAAGAAATAGAAGCAATAAAATTAGCAGTTGCTGAAGCAAACGGTTGTGAGTATTGCACATCTGCTCATACTGCAATTGCAAAAATGAACGGATTCACTGAAGAAGAAACTTTAAAGCTGCGTGCCGGTGTTATAGAAGACGAAAGATTGAGTGTACTTTCACAACTTGGCCGTGAAATAGCTCTAAATAGAGGTAAAGTTGATGATTCTTATTTGGAAAACTTTTATGCACAAGGATTCGATGAGAAAGCACTTATAGATTTGATTGCAGTTGTAATTGATATTTCTTTTACAAACTATGTTCACAACTTAACTCATATTCCGGTTGACTTTCCAGCTGCAAAAGAGTTGAGTGAAGAGTTGGTTTAATTATTAACTAAATATTAAAATTGATTTCATGCCGGATTTCAATCCGGCATTTTTGTTTAGATTAAATTATTTTCGGAAAAGCTTTTGAGGTATTAAAATGATAAAATGGATAGATGTACTAAAGTTTGCGAATAATGGTAATCCCACTCCGGATAAAAAAGTTGAAAAAACTGAGGAAGAGTGGAGAGCAAGTTTAACTCCCAAACAATTTGAAATTACGAGACATCATGGTACCGAAAGAGCTTTCAGCGGAGAACTTTGCCACCGTTATGACCCCGGTACTTACGCTTGTATTTGCTGCGACACAATATTATTTGATTCTAACTCAAAATTTGATTCGCAAAGCGGCTGGCCAAGCTTTACGCAACCCGCAAAGGAAAATTCAATAAAATATATTCGCGATGATTCATTCGGTATGCGCAGAATTGAAGTGCAGTGCAATACTTGCGATGCGCACCTCGGACACGTTTTCCAAGATGGACCTGAACCATCTGGTTTAAGATATTGCATAAATTCTGTTTCGATAAAACATGTTGAAAAGGAAGAGACAAATATTCAAACAGCTACAATCGGCGGTGGCTGCTTTTGGTGTGTTGAAGCCGTGTTTCAAAGATTGAAGGGAGTATTGAAAGTTGAGTCCGGTTATGCAGGCGGTAAAACTAAAGACCCAACTTACAGAGAAGTATGCGCCGGAGTTACCGGGCATGCAGAAGTAATTCAAGTTACTTTTGATACAAACGAAATTAGTCTTGAAAACATTTACGAAGTGTTTTTAACAACACACAACCCGACAACAAAAAACAGGCAAGGTTATGATGTCGGTACACAATACAGATCAATAATTTTGTATCACGATGATGCGCAAAAAGAAACTGCAGAGAAAGTAATAAGCAATCTGCAAAAGTATTTTGATAATGAAATTGTAACTGAGGTTTCAAAATTTACTGACTTTTATAAAGCTGAAGAACATCATCAAAATTATTACAATGATAATACGAATCAGCCATATTGCGTTAATGTGATTGATCCGAAGTTAGAGAAACTTAAAAAAGAACATAAAAAACTTTTAAGAGAAAACTAAAAATGAAAACTATCAGAATAAAAATACCGAACGAAGAACATAAATTCTTATCAGCTCGATTGGAATTACCGGTTGATAAAAAACCGCACAACTTTGCGATCTTTGCACATTGTTTTACATGCAATAAAGATTTGCATCCTGTACGAAACATAAGCCGGGCTTTGACATCAAACGGTTTTGGTGTTTTACGTTTTGACTTTACCGGACTTGGCGAAAGCGAAGGCGATTTTTCAGAAACTAATTTTTCCAGCAACATTAGTGATTTACTAATTGTTGCAGAATATTTAAAACTGAATTACAAAGCTCCATCTGTAATAATTGGTCATTCACTTGGTGGTGCAGCAGCAATTGTTGGTGGCTCGCAAATTGACTCTGTGAAATCCATTGCCACAATTGGTGCTCCTTCGTCCGTGCCGCATGTAAAACATTTAATTGAAGACAGTGTTGATGAAATTAATGCAAAAGGATATGCAAAAGTTTTCATTGGCGGCAGGCCGTTTACAATGAGAAAACAATTCATTGATGATCTTGAAAAGAATGATGTGAAATCAATTTTGAAAAGTATGAATAAAGCATTGTTGATAATCCATTCTCCACAAGATACAATCGTTGAGATCGACAATGCTGCTCAGCTTTATCATGCCGCAGTACATCCCAAAAGTTTTGTATCAATTGACGGAGCAGATCATTTGATTTCACGTAAAGAGGATTCTCTTTACGTTGGTGAAGTAATTAGCAGCTGGACAAAAAGATATATTGAAATACCGCAAATAGCGGAAGTAGATTCTGATTTTCCGGTAACTGGATATTTGGGAAGTGAAGAAAGATTCACCATGTCGATAAAAGCCGGGAATCATATTATCACTGCCGACGAACCGGTTGATGTTGGCGGAAATGATTTTGGACCAACACCATATGAATTATTATCAGCATCACTTGCAAGTTGTACTGCAATGACTCTAAGACATTACGCTGAACATAAAGGGTGGGATTTGCAAGAAGTTTATGTTCACATTGAAAGAAATAAAAATCACATTAATGATTGTAAAGATTGTGAAAATCCAAATGCCAAGATTGATCACTTTGTTAAAACAATTGAGTTGATAGGTGATTTAACTGACGAGCAAAAAGAACGTATGCTTCAAATTGCAGAAAAATGTCCGGTGAATAAAACACTGAAAAGTCAGGTTACTACTGAAACAAGATTGATATAATGCATCATTTCGAAGGAACGAAGAGACTGAGAAATCATTTATAAAAACTTTTACGGATTTCTCACTTCGTTCGAAATGACAATTCAATTGATAATCATTTTATCAATTCGAATTCTAAAGCTTCACTTTCGTTTCCGTTAACTACAACAGCTATTTTATGTATTCCTCGGAAATGTGTTCGAGTAGTGTGATCTCTAAATTTATGTTTTTTCGAAACTATCAATTCCTCTTTGGGTTTGACAGTTTTTTCGCTGATCTTAAAAATCTTTCGGCTTAGTTGTCCTTTTGCCATTACATAATAAACAGCGTATTCCAACCTTAGCTTTTTCTCGGTTTTTTCTTTTAAGGTCAACACACAGCTAATTTCATTTTCTTCACCAAGATTTATTTTCTTTTTCTTGAGTCTCAAATCTCTAATCTCAAATCTGACATTCGATGAATTACCAAATAATTTTAATACTTTTTCATTTCCCTTTTTTAACAAAGTCCGGCTTGCGTGTTTAACAATCCAATCAGTGTTTGGGTTATTCCCCTTCCAATTTTTTACAATTTCAATAACTGTTTGCGGATTATCTTTTGAGATATCGTTTAAATTATTGGCGACACTTTTACGTACATATTCCGAGGGATCATTTTTTAGGTTTTCTAAAATCAGCAGAATTGGCGACGGATCTTTTTTGAATTCTTGCAACGCAATTCCCCAAGGCAGACGCGGTCTGCAGCCTTCACTTGAAAGTCGGCGCACATGTTCATTTTTATGCTTTGACCATTTCAACATCTGCTTCATTGTTTTATCGGGATACTTAATTATGAAAGGCCGGATAGCAAACTCGGCACTGGACTTTGTAGTGAACAGTTCCATTGCTTTAATTGATTCTTTGTAATTATCGAGTCCGTAAACTTCAACAAAATCGCAAAATATAATTGCACTCCACATTTTTGTAAATCTGTCGTAGATTTTTAACAAAACTTCCAACGCTTCCAGGTAAGGTAAATTGAATGTTTCATTAAGACTAACTGTAATATGCCTCATGCGTTGTTTAAGTTCGCGGTTTTCCCATTCTTTATCGAAAACCAATTTCATTAACTTTTTTTTGTCAAAATTTTCATTAACTGATAAAATTTCTTTTGCTAAGTTGTTTACTAATTCTTTGTTGTAATTATCTTTAAAAGGTTCAGCCATTTATTTACCTACACTTTTCCGTAATTGTTCTTTAGTTTTTTCCGGGATATCATCCCAATGCTTGTCTGTTAAAGCGCCCTCAAAAGAGTAAAGATAATAACAAACCGGGATAGTTTTTCCGGGATTATTATCTTGAATTTTTTTGTAAGCTTCAACCGGACCGGTAATTTCTAAATCTTCTTTTGTAAAGATACCAGCTTCGTTCAATCTTTTCTCAATTGTTTTGCCAATGTTTTTTAGCTGGCTGATTTGAATATTTTTTTTCATTTTGCTCCCTTCGGTCGCAGATTTGAGTATGAAGCAAATTTGTCACTCTGAACTTGTTTCAGAGTCTATTATTAAAACATTATTCCAGAAAAGATTCTGAAATAAATTCAGAATGACAAAAATTGATTTATTAGTATTAACTTTAATCGTATAACTTATTTGTTACAAAATCAACTCCAATCCCGTTTGGATCTACAACAGCGAAATGACGATCTCCCCATTCCTCATCTCTAATTTCAACTTCAATCGGGATTCCGAGCTTTTTGATTCTCTCATATTCTGCATCCACATTTTCAACTTCAACAGTTATAAAAACACCTTTGCCGCCAAACTCGGATTGGAATATTGGCTTTTGAGATGGGTGATTCGGAAGCATAAAACCTATTGAACTTGCCCCGCCCGGAGTGTTCAAAAGTAAAAACCACTCACTCTCAAAAGTTATTTCGAAGCCGATTTTATTTACATAAAAATCTTTTGTTTCTGCTAATTTACTTGTAATTATTCCGGCATTCAATTTCATTTTTTGTTCCTTTCTATTTTGTTCAAATGAATTTATTATTAATACATTTAGTACAAATACTAAAATTAAGAAGAACACCTTTCCCATAAAAATTTTCCTTTCAGAATTTTTTTAATTACGATATCAAATCTAATTATGGGAGGTGACAACATTATGTCAGTGGGAGTTTTGAAGTAAAAAAATTGGAGATTGCCTTTTCATTTTACTTAAAAAACAAAAAATAAATTGGCAATCTCATTGAGGGCTTTAACTTTCTCGCAGTTTATCTATTCTTTTTAGAAATTCATCTCCAACAAATTGCCTAATTACGTGTCCCGTATTTTCAACTACTTCAAGGGTTACATTAATTCCCAAATCTTTTAACCTTTTATATGCATTTTGTGATTCTCGTGTCCAATAACCGTCATTTTCGCCGACAATAAGTTGCACCTTGGTTTTTGTATTAATCAACTTTTTCAATTCAGAATCACTGGCGGATGGGTGACCCGGTATTCCTGTTATACTGGCAAATCTTTTTGATAGTTTTATCCCTGCTCTAAAAGTTGTGCTACTATTAGCAGAATAGCCAACAATATGAAAGCGATTATTCTGAACATTGAATTTTTTAATTAAGTGATCAAGCAATGCTTCAGTATCTTTTTCTAAATTTTTGTAATTGTATAGGTGAGTTTCAATTACTATCCAGCCATATTTTGATGGATTATCACCTAGGAAAAAGCTGTTATCTTCGCTTGCTTTCCCTGCTCCGGGATTTATTAAAACTGGGTAAGTTAATTTGTTTTCGTAATTATCTGGCAAATGGTATGCAAAACTTATTTTGCTTCCATTAAATCCTTGAATTGTCTCTTCTTTCTTTTCTGATTTAGCAATAGAAAAGTTTAAGAAGATAAGTAAGAATAGAAATGAATTAATGATTTTTTTCATTTGTCCCTCAATTGATTAAAAGTGTACATTTTAGACAAATAAAAACGGATTAAAAATTTTTTCTTGGGATGAATTACAATTAATTAAACGAAAGATTATTGTTTAGAATTTTCCCAAATATTAAAAGTAACTCCAAAAGGGTCCCGTATGTAACAATCTTGTCCTTTCCCAAGCCATTTAACTACTTTACAACCATTTGAGACTAATTCTTCTTTTGCTTTTTCAAGATCATCAACAAATAACTCCATTACCGGACCGGTAATTTCTTTGTCCTCAATAACGAAAAGATTGATGGGATCTGCATCAAGATCAGCATATTCTTTATTGCTTTTTCTTTCTGCAAAGCCAATTACATTTGAATAGAAGTCGATGGCTTTTTGTTTATCTTCTGTTCGAACTGCAATGTTCGGACTCATTTTATATTTCATATTCTCATTCCTATTTAATTCATAATTGTGAGAGCTTTTACGATACGATTTTTTATGAGCCCATAAAACGAATTTTCCCCAAAATACTTCCAGCCAAGATGAATTCCGCATTTACTGCACGAGCTAAAATTCCAACTATGACCGGGAAACCAGGTGTGTTCCAAAACTGCTTCACCAGATGATTTACAACCATCTGCTTTGCTAAATGTAATAATGTTAAATTGATGGCCCTGTGGATTTACGAAATTAAATTCACTCGAGCCTGAGTAATAATACCTTGCTTTATCGGATGTTATTTTGTTGAAGCAGTTTTTGCAAATCCAGTCATCGCCTTTTATGCTGGATTTTTTTCGAACTTCAGTTTTTGTCGCTTCCTTAATAGTTTTTTTTTGACCAGGATTTAGTTGTTCATTCATTTTTTATCTATTTAAAAATTACTTCTGCCTCTGAATCTTCAAAATAAATAATCTCTTTCGGTTCTGTCCATTCACTATTTTTTTTAAATCGTGAAGTTACTCTCATTGTACCATCATTTTTAATTTGCGAAGTAGCTTCAACTTCGGTTACTCCTGATTGGTTTCCTGTGACAAACTCGTGGGTAATCATTCTTCCATCTTCAAATTTTACTATTCCATTAGTGTAGTGCTTGGCTGTAGTAAAGTAATAAAAAAAAAGAGACTCTTTTTCTTTGTCCCACACAACAATAGTTTCACCGCCATATTCACCATCATTAACAGAATGTGAAATTTTGATACCATTACCGTTCAAAATTCTTTCCCATTTAGAAACATCATAAACAGGCTGTCCTTCTTTGTTTTTCCCTACAATACCCTTCCAAGTTTTTCCGATAAATGGTTTGAGTGGTTCAAAATATTTAGATAAAGTCTCTTGGGAATATGAAGCTGATGACAGAAAAATTATACAGAATAGAAAAGCAGTTATTGGTCTATTTAATAGCATTTTTACTCCAAAGCATAATAGTGAGGATTGTCTAAAAATAATTATAATTAGAATTATTCACTTCAGCAAAAGCATTTTTTTTGTTTGTGAAAAATTACCGGCAATCAATTTGTAATAATATATACCGCTGCTAAAATCTGAGCCGTCAAAAGAGATTTCATACTCACCGGCAGACTGATAATTGTCAACCAAAGAAGCCACTTCATTGCCAAGAATATCATAAATTCTTAAGGTCACTTTCTTATTATTTGCTACTTTATATTTGATACTAGTAACGGGATTAAAAGGGTTAGGGTAATTCTGTTCCAATTCAAATGCTGGCGGAATCTCAGATTTATCTTTCTCTGTTGCCGTAACATTATTTTTGTCTCCCCAAATTAGCTGAAGGGTATTATTGCTAAACCGCCATAAGTTTGGCAGAATGTCTTGAGTTGTCCCGGGATCGATAGTTGAGGCAAGTACAAAAGCATTTTGAGTATCAACTGCTACCGCGTGCGGAACAAAGGGACTTTCAAACTGCTTTATTGTTGTCCTGTTTTCACCCTCTAAAAATTCAAATTTGCGATGGCCCCAATATGCCAACCATAATTTTCCATTTGAATAATCGCTATCAAAAATTTGATTCCCGCCAAATGGTTCTTCAGCGGTTAATGGCTGAAGCAACTCAGACCAACTCTCCAATATATTTCCATTATAATCAATCAACCAAATGGCTGACTCACCTCTTAAAAGTAATCTACCAGCATCTATGTGTCTAAGTCCGTATAAAGGTTCCGGCCAATCTTTCCATATTTCTGCAGAACCATCATCGTTTAGCTTATATAAGTTAGGATATTTCACAAAAACAAAAGTTGTGTCATCTATAGCTGCGAACCCGGCTTCTCCAAATCTGTTCTCATCAATAAACCATGGTTTGATTTCAACTGGTTCATCATTCGCATTTTTCAATAGAAATAGCCTTATCATAAAAACGTCACGGGCATTGTCATAATATCTTTCAATAATATAAATACTTCCATCCGGATTCGGAGACATTGTCCAGTCACTGGCAGAGAAAGAGGACGTTAACCACGGTCGAACACCGTTTTCTTCATCCCATTTCATTATACAAGCATGATGCTGCGGATCGTTTACAGGGCAGACATAAGACCAATAGAGCGTACCGTTTACTAATATCATGTCTCCAGTTGGATGAGCAGATAAACAGGTAACAAAAAAAATGGAAATCAAAATTAGTCTAAGCATTTTGCCTTTAATTAGTTAAAAAATGGGATAAAATATCTTTTGTAATTTAAGACGATTAATTTCCGGTAATGTTTTAATTTTACTTTTTCAATTCCAGCAAATCCCATTTATTTCCATAAAAGTCTTCGAACACAGCAACTTTGCCGTAGGGTTCGCTTCGCGGTTCTTCAAGAAATTTAACTCCATTTTTTTTCATAAAAGAAAAGTCCCTGTCAAAATTATCGGTGTGCAGAAAGAAAGCTACCCTTCCACCGGTTTGATTGCCAATTGCTTGTACTTGTTTTGCGTTGCTCGCTTTAGCTAAAAGTAAACTTGTCCCTTTACCGCCTTTGGGTGAAACTATTACCCATCTTTTGTTATCATCAATTTCAGTATCTTCAATTAAATTGAACTGTAGTTTGTTAACAAAATACTCAATTGCTTTGTCGTAATCTTCTATGAGAAAAGTAACGAAACCGATCGACTGTTTCATAATTTACCTTTATGGTTTTTAGTCGAAACCAAAATAATGTTTTACAACATTAACATTGTGTTAGTGTAACAAAATTAAATTTATTATCTTGAAAAGAAACAAAATCATCAAATAACATTAAAGAGATTTTTATTTCATTCCATAAACATTCTTGAAAAATTTGACCGCTTAAAGTCATTGCCAAGAATTGTAAATCTCTAGAAAGGCAAAAAAGTTATCAATAAGTCTGATCACAAATTTCACATACCGGTATTAGGTGTAGCTTATTCTGTTGACACACCTTTAAAAGTAGCTAAATACGGTATCTCTTCAGTAATGTCCATAATTGACGACGGACTATTGGAAAAGCTACGTAAACATTACCTCGAAAAAAATAATCAAGAGTATATCCCGATTACGGACAAAGATCCGGACCCGCGCGCAAATCGGATTACTGCTTATTTGAATTTGATTAACGAAATGGTGAAAAATCAATTTGCTAAATTGAAGTCGTCAAATTTTGATTCCGGAAGTACATTAAATCGATATTTCGAAATGTTGCCGGAGTTTTCTGTTATCAAAAATAAATACCAGGAAATGTCAAACTGCAGCGATATAAAAATTAAAGAAAAATTACAAGTCTGGCTTAAAGAGAATATAAAACCTGGTTCGCTTGATGTTAATATCATGACAAAAGTTGATAAAACTAATTACGATTCAAAAGGGCAGCCGTTGCCTTCTGAACATAATGATGCCCATTCTGCTTTAAGGGGATTTGCGAATAGTGATTTAGAAAGTTCAATCATTTTATCGGCTGGAATTAATCCGAAGCTTTACGGTTATATGGAAAACTTCAAAGATTTCTTCCCCTCAATAAACGGAAACCTTAAAAAGAAAATCGTTATAAAAGTCAGCGATTTTCGTTCTGCATTAGTTCAAGGAAAATTTTTGGCTAAAAAAGGCTTGTGGGTTTCAGAATACAGAATTGAATCCGGACTGAATTGCGGCGGACATGCGTTCGTAAATGATGGTTCTTTACTAGGTCCTATCCTCGAAGAATTTCGCAAAAGGAGAGACGAGTTATTTGAAACCTTGCAGGAAATTTATTTAAAAGCACTCGGAAAAAAAGAGATCGAAACAGATAAGGATAAAATCGATTTTAGTGTTTCTGTACAGGGAGGAGTCGGTACTTCATCTGAGCAGGAGTTTTTACACAGACATTTCGGAGTTGATTCAGTTGGCTGGGGAAGCCCGTTTTTGCTTGTTCCTGAAGTTATGAATGTTGACGACAGCACATTAAAAAAAATAAGTTCTGCAGGTGAATCTGATTTATATTTGAGCCCGATATCTCCATTGGGTGTTCCTTTCAACAGTCTTAAAAACAATGACAAAGATTTAGAAAAATATCAGAAGATTGATGAAGGCAAACCCGGTAGTCCGTGTGTGAAAAAATTCTTAGCAATGAATACCGAATTTGATGGGAAACCCATTTGTACTGCTTCCATTACATATTTAAAGAAAAAAGCAAAACAACTAAAAGAAAATTTAATTGATGTAAATGAATTTAAAGACCGTTTTGCTAAAGCTGCTGAAAAAGCATGCCTCTGTGAAGGTTTGACAGCATCTGCATTTACTGTAAATAAAATCGGCCTCGGAAAATTAAGTACAGCAAGTTCTGTCTGCCCGGGTCCGAATATTGCTTACTTTTCAAAAATTACAAATCTCAAAGAGATGGTTGATCACATTTATGGAAGAATTAATTTGATCACAGATAAAAGCCGGCCAAACATGTTTATTAAAGAGCTCAAACTTTATGTAGATTATTTTCAGAAAAAAATGGAAGAAAAGATCAATTCCGATTCATCAATTACTGATGCTTTTTTAAATACTTTCTACGAAAATTTAATGGATGGAATCGAATATTATAAAAATACAATTCCTGAAATAATTGAAGAAGCTGAGCATGTTCGAAAAAAAATGAGTGAAGAACTGGAAGCTATTGAGGAAAAGCTTTTGCTTTTATCGCATAGAATAGCGGTATAATAGAAATATCATTTGAAAGAGTGCTGCAGGTAATCTTTTAATTCTTTACTAGAAATAGAACAAATTGGATTACAAAGTATTAGAGCATAAACATTCACTGACAAATCTCTTGAGTTAATCTTCAATTTATAATTAGTCATTTTTTTTTAAGATATTAATTTGGAAGTATTTGATAAATATCCGATAACCCCATCAAATTCAAAGTAACGGAGAAACCTTTTAATTTACACTTAAATTTTATATTTTCCATCTATAAAAAAGATCAATCCTCTTTTATGACTAACCTTTTACTATTTATGAAATTACATTTGGGAAAATGGAATGAGAGACTTAGTTCTTTATTTAATTTTATTTTGCTTTATAATTAGTTGCGCCCCAAGTCCGAAACTGGACATTGAACCAGTTCGTATCAGGCAATTTAAAGAATGGAAGGCAGTACGTTTCCATGACAAAATTGAGCTTAAAATAGGATGGTATCCTTATGAAGAAGGCAGCAGCCAACAAACCTCATCCGAGGAATGGGCTGTAACTTTCGAAAACAGCAGTGGCTCGGTAGATGGTTATATGCCAGTAATTATATTGAAACAACCTAACAGTCAGGATTCAATTTCCTTTGAAATGAATATTGATGACGCAACTCTTGGGAAATTATTAAAACATACTTTGATGACTCAAATTCCTATTCAAAGACCTTTTAAAGATTATTTAGCTAATGCTGATTGTTCTTTATGTCATCCAAAGGAAGTTAGAATTAATAGATAGGTACAAAAGCGATAGCGGAAAGAATATGCGCAATGGTTTAGAGTTATTAAACGAAACCATTTGTGAGATGTTTATTATAAATTTTCAATTTTCGTAAAAACGACTTTTGTTTGAGCCGCATGAAATTTCTTGAAGTTCTTCAGCTTGGCAAGTGTGAAATGATATTACGACCATATCGTTTTCTTCAGGGAAAAATTCGTGCTCAACACCTTCTTCAATTACATACCAAATTTCATCTAGCGGATGTCTCGGAGAATTAAATTTATTCATAGCTTTTGAAGTATCCCCAACTTTTGATTCGCCCTTTCCCTCAATCATAACCATGTGTTGAATGCTGTTAGGATGGTAGTGGCAACCTGACGGTGTCCCTTTTTTGAGAACAAAAATCCATCCGGATTTTAGATTTACCGGAAGATTATCCGGCAAATATTTTGAGTCGATAACTGACCAAACGAAAGTATCTTCAGTATCTTTCACTTCTTCTTTTAAGTCATAGATCTTCTCAGCAATATCTTTTTCTTTAATCAGATTATCGACTAATTCATTCAATTGAATTAGATAGTTTGCTTTCAAATTATTCTCGAAATCAATAAAAACTATTATACTTATTTGTAATAAGAATTGAAATCATTCTTTATGAGTAGATACTTTGAAATTACTCTAATAGTAGAATTTGTTTCTGTTTCTATCAATCTATAATTATTGTCTGAGTGACATTAATAGGACATTTTTCTACTAAATCTTGCTGAGATATTTTTTTCTCGCGGGGATTTTAACAATAAATTCAGAGCCTTTGCCCGGCTCAGATTTTACATCTATTGATCCGCTATGCTCTTTTACAAACTCGTTGCATAAACTCAAACCGATCCCGGTACCTCTCTCACCGGCAGTACCGGTATTTGATTTTACAACCTCCGATGTAAAAAGCTTACTCATTACTTCTTGGTCCATTCCTATGCCTTGATCTTTCACAGTAAGTAAATAATAATCGTTAGCAATTTCAAATGAGACAATAATGGAACCGCTAGCATTCGAAAACTTTATCGCATTTGTAAGTAAATTACGAAGTATAACTTCGATCATCTGCCGGTCGGCAAAAATTTCATCGCCTATTATATTGAGATCTAAATTGATTGATTTGTTTTTCAGATATGTCGACATACTCTTAGCCAATTTCTCAGTTAGCTCTTTTATGCTGAAAAAACCCGGAGAATATTTCAGATTGCCTGTTCTTGAAGCTGAGAGATTAAGGAGGTTCTCAAGAAGTCTGTATGTATCCTTAGTAACACTATCTATACTTTCGATATACTCTTTTCGTTCTTCTTCCGTAGTGTCTTCTTCCTTCAGAAATCCAACTAACCCGAGAAGTGCACTAAAGGGGTTTTTTAGATCATGTGAAATAATGGCAAAAAGTTTATCCTTTGAATCATTGAGGGCTTTGAGTTTGTTTGTTGATTTCTTTTTAGCGAGGTATCTTACAACAAGTCCGCTTACTATAATTAGCAAAAGTACAATTACTATTAATAGTGTCCGTTCTTCACTTTTCCTGAGTTGCAGTTCAAGGTTTGTTTCCTTAAGTTCGCGGCTTATTTTTTGTCTCTCATCGATTTCTGTTAGAGTCTCAAATTGCTGCTGTTTAAGTAGAGAATCATAAACAATGAAGAAATCGTTGAAATTTTCAGTCGCTGATTTAAAGTCGTTTACATTGAAGTAGAATTTTGTTGAAGCTTCATATGCCTCAAGCAACTTGGGAGCTAATCCCAATTTAACGGATTTTTCAAAAGCTGATTTAAGTTCTTCTTCTCCTTTGCTTCGCATGTTTAATTCGGAATAAACTAGTGCTTTGCCAAGTTTGTTACTTATAACTCCATAGTCATGAGATTTTGCCATATCAAGTTTAAGAGATTTGTCATACATCTTTAAGGCGTCAAGATATTTTCCCTGCTCATAATAAACATCACCGATGCCGTTCAAACAAAACGCGATATACCTAACATTGTTTATCTTTTTATGAAGTTCTAGAGATTCTTCAAAATACTCCAATGCTTTATCAAGATCATTTTTATCAAAATAAACTAATGCTATTTCGTGCAATGCTGAAGCAATACCTACATCAAAACCGATCTGCTTCCTCAATTCGATAGCTTTCCAAAAATAATCCAACGCAGTTTCATATTCTTTTTCGTGACGGTAAAGGAGGCCTAGATTAGTGTAAGTGTAAGCAATTCCGTTGAGGTTATTTAGCTTCTCAAAATATTCCAGAGATCTCTTGCTGTATTCTAATGCGAATGGGAAATTACCAGTTAAATAAAAAGCATCTCCAAGGTTATTATATGAATATGCTATTTCCACCGAATCATCAAACTGAAGTGCCAGTTCCAATCCCTTATGAATAAAGGGAATTGCTTGCTTAATATCATATTTATAATGTATGTAGATTACCCCGAGCAAAGCATAAGTTCTGGCTGTATTCCCGGTGATGTCTAGGCTGTCAACTAATTTAACTGCGTATTCACTGTACACTATTGCTAAATCTGTGTTTTTTTCGCGCAAACTCCAGCTAAGGTCTGATAAATATTTAACCTTCTCAACATCGGTGAGCAATTCAAGTTTGTCGCTTGTAGAGTCTGGTAAAACCTGTGCAACAACTTGTTCAGTCTTCAGGCTCAAAACTATTAATATTATTAGTATGTATTTCAGGCCGGTAATCATTGGTACTATATTTTTGAGAAGCTAAGTTATTGAATTCCAATCGTACTGACAAATAATTTAATTAAGACTGTTTCGTTCTTTCAATTCCGCAACTAAAATCAATATCGATATTTGTTAAAAATCGTTATTGATAATGCTCTGATAATTCAATTATGTGTTTTCTCACGAGTTCTTTTAGTTCAAGAGGCGAAATAACTCGAATACTGTTTCCGTAAGTTAAAACCCAGCGTGAAGTAAATTCAAATTCGTTGCCCATAAAAGTCATTTCAATTTCATCACCTTTTTCTTCTTCACTAACAAACCCGGAAAAATATTTATAGTCTTCAAAATATCGTACTACTTCCTTTTTGAAAGCCAATTTAAACTTCTTCATTCCTTCGGTATTTTCAATGATATTATCAATGTATTCTTGAAGTGATTTGCGATCTTTTGTTTTAAAACATTCATCGGTTTCATCAAGCTGCTTAATACGGTCAATTCTAAAATCACGGTAATCTTCTCGCATTCTGCAGTAAGCTATCAAATGCCAGGCATTACTATAATAGTAAAGTCCAATTGGTTCAACAACACGTTTGGTATTTGCTTCGCGATATTGCGAAAAGTATTTTATCTCAATTGCTTTCTTTTCTGCAATCGCATTTTGAATTGGCAACAAATTTCCTACCCCACTTCTTCTGTTTAGTCTGTAATCAACTTTAACATGAGAATGGAGATTTTCAAGATGATCTTTACCGGAAGTTTTTAAAACTGATTTTACTTTTGTGAGGGCAGATTCAAACTCGGCTTTTATTGATTCATCCGACATTTGCTCAATAAGTTTTCCTGCAAGTAAAAGAGCGCTGGCTTCTTCGTTAGTAAACATAACAGGCGGAAGAAAATAACCTTCAATTATGAAATAACCTCTTCCCGACTCAACACCAATTGGCACACCGGCTTCTTCAAGTGCCCGAACGTCGCGGTAAACAGTACGGCGGCTGATTTCAAAGCGTTCACAAATTTCATCTATTTTTACAAATCTTTTACTTTGCAGTTGGATTAGTATTGCAGTGAGTCTATCTATTCTATTCATTAATTATAAAAAGTTTTTATCAATTTGAATTTCAAATTAAAGAAAAAATTTGAGAAGTAACTTTAAAATAAAAATAGCATAGAGTATTGGACAGGGTGCTCTCTATGCTATTTTACATGGGGAGTGGATAAGTTTATTTTAATAAAATCATTTTTCGTGTTTCTGAAAACTTTCCGATCGTAATTTGATAATAATAAACACCGCTCGGGTAATTGCTTGCATTGAAAATTATATCATAACTGCCCGGGTGTTTCTCTTCGTTTATTAATGTTGCAACTTTGTTTCCCAAAATATCATAAACCCTTAATTCAACATTGCTAAATTCTAATAGCTGGTAACTGATGACTGTTTCCGGGTTAAAAGGGTTTGGATAATTTTGCTTAAGTATGAAAGTATCTTGTATCAATTTAATCGATGAAACCTCTACGGAATCGGAATAATCAAAAGCTCCGTCGAAATCAATTTGCTTTAATCTATAAAAACTCTTTCCGTAACCTGGGTTTTTGTTAATAAATGAATAATGCTTAGGTGAATTGCTGTTGCCATGTCCGAATATAAACCCAATCTTTTTCCAATTTCCAGTTTCAAACTTCTGCTCAATTTCAAAACCATAGTTGTTAAGTTCAGTAGCTGTTTCCCAAACTAGTTTAATGTTGTTACCCTCCGTTTCTGCATAGAAACTAATCAATTCAACAGGCAGCGGATCAGCATCAGTGCCGGATACACTTGGTGCAGGGGATGTTCCTAATGGTCCAACTTGCCATCCTCCGGAAGGTGGTGTTGTAGTGCTTCCAGTGTGAAAATAGAAATTGGTGCCATCTTCGCTCACGCCAAACTGCCATTGTGATCCATTCCAATAAATGTGCTTTGGTGCACCCGTTGAGATTTTATAAGCATTTTTCCCATTAAGTGTCTGGAAAAAATTATAGTCGCCATTGAATGATGCATCACCGGCTCCTGTAACTGTGAGATCTTGTGGCAAGACTCTTGTAATTATAATGAAATAGAAGAATAACAGTAGTGAAATTTGATTAGCTCTTAAATAATGACTCATAAATCACATCCATATTTAGCATCCAATTTATTTTTTAATTTTCAAAGCTTCGTTCAACTTCCTGATACCGTACTATAAAGATTGTATTTTCTATTAAAAGTAATTCTAAATTTTTATATTGTTCATCAACTCAAATCAACTATCAAGGTTCAATGAAAAACTATAGATTACTTTCGTGGAATGTAAACGGCATTAGAGCCGTATATAAAAAAGGATTTTTAGAATGGTTCAAAAAAGAGAACCCGGATGTTCTCTGTATTCAGGAAACGAAAGCTTGGGAAGAACAACTTTCTGAAGAATTAACCAAAGTTGATGGCTACCATTCTTTTTTCTGCCAAGGTGTAAAAAAGGGATATAGCGGAACTGCAATTTATACAAAGGAAAAACCAATCAATATTGAACGCGGTTTTGGAATCGAAGAATTCGACAATGAAGGAAGAATATTAATTGCCGAGTATGAAAAATTCACTCTCATAAATATTTATTACCCAAACGGCAAACGTGACAAAGTACGGCTCCAATATAAAATGGATTTTTACGAAGCCTTTCAAAAATATGCAAAAAAATTAAAAGCAAATGGGAAAAAAATGATTATTTGCGGTGATGTAAACACAGCCCATAAAGAAATTGATTTGGCCCGGCCTAAAGCTAATGAAAAAATATCCGGATTTCTTCCCGAAGAAAGAGCTTGGATTGATCGCTTTTTAGCTGACGGATATTTAGATACCCTAAGAATGTTCACTCAAGAAGGAGAGATTTACACTTGGTGGGATCAAATAACGCGCGCACGTGATAGGAACGTGGGCTGGAGAATAGACTATTTTTACATAAGTGAAAACTTAAGAGATAACATCACTAACGCATTTACAATGCCCGATGTAATGGGTTCTGACCACTGCCCGGTTGGGATTGAAATAAAAATTTAAAATTGAAGGAGTAAAAATGGACTTTCCAATAAAAGAACCTTCGCTGCCGGTTGGATCTATCATAACATTTGCGGGAAATTTTTCTAAAGAGTTTGAGACAAATATTTAAGCATTTGGCTGGATGGTTTGCGATGGAAGAAGTTTAGAAGCAGCTAAATATCCGGAATTATATGCTATGCTAGGTTACAAATACGGTGGTAGTGATAATGAGTTTAACATACCTGTTTCTAAAAACGATAACCCGGATTTTGTAAACATCATTAAATTTTCAGAATGAGCTATGTAAAAAATGATTTACCAAGAATTAAAACCATCTCCTATTCTTGCAGATTTTGTAAAATTGATCTGGATTATGGAATATGATTTTTCCGGGGAATTGCCTCCGCCGGAAAGAATTATGACCGACGGAATTGTTGAGCTTGTTTTTCATTTCGGCGAATCTTTCAACATTTATTATTCAGATAACACAAAAGAAAAACAGCCAAAAAGTTTTTTTATCGCTCAGCTTAATAAGCATATTTTAATTCAGCCGGAAGGCAAAGTAGGGATAATATCCGTGAGGTTTTTCCCCTGGGGTGCCTATCATTTTTTTGATATCCCTGTAAAAGCTTTTGGTGATAAAACAACAATAATTGAACATATCTGGGGAAAAGAAGCTTTTGAAATTGAGGAGAAAATTTGCCTGTCAAAAAATAATGAAGAAAGGATTAAGCTGGTTGAAAATTTCCTATTAAAGAAACTCATCAAAAATCATAAAAGTAATTTCTTACCCGATAAAGTACTTCGCTACATTCAAAAAACAAAAGGCCAGCTTCCTCTTAAAACTTTGCTAAGTGATACAGGCATTACGGCAAGAACTCTCGAAAGAAAATTTTTGTCGTCAGTTGGAGTTACACCCAAACAATTTTCCCGCATAACAAGATTTTTGAATACTTGCAGTTTCATTGAAAAACATAAAGCAAAAAGTTTAACACAAGTAACTTATGAATGCGGCTACTACGACCAAGCACATTTTATACGGGAATTCAAAGAGTTCGCAGGAATCACTCCCAAACAATACTTCAAAGAAGCCAACGTTGCATTTTATGACTTAGATTAACTTTGTCGTATTTATACAATTTTAGCCATAACTCTTATCACATATTTCGATTGTAATTTTTATAACTACAAATTTTTTGGAGGAACAATGGAAAATGTAATAAGCTGGTTTGAAATCCCTGCACTCGATTTAAGAAGAGCTATCACGTTTTACAGCAAAGTTTTGGATATTAAGCTAACCGAAGGAGGCTTCGGGGAAGACAAAATGGCTTTCTTCCCTTCCGATATGAAAAATGTTTCCGGAGCAATAGTAAAAGGCAAAAACCGCACTCCAAATGCCGACGGGACTTTAGTTTATTTCAACGGAGGTGAAGATTTAAATATTCCTTTGGCCAGAGTTGAAGAGGCTGGCGGGAAAATAATATTTCCCAAAACCTTGATTATGCTCGAAGCAGGTTACTTTGCAATCTTTATTGATTCTGAGGGAAACAGAGTTGCATTTCACTCAATGAAATAGGTTTTCCTTGTTATCATTTTTGTCAATAGATTTGAGAAAATAATTATTATAAAAACGGAGCGCATTAATGAAAAGATTTCTAATAATACTACTCGCTATCCCAATAATTACTCTTTCACAGGAAAAGGATAAAAATATTTGGGAGCCTTTTAAATACTTTGCCGGATCGTGGGAAGGCCATGAGACGGGCAAAGCAGGCATTGGCAAAGGAGATAGAACCTATGAATTCATTATGGATGATGTTTACCTTTTCCAAAAAAACACATCTAAATTTGAACCGCAGGAGAAAAACCCTGACGGCGAAGTACATGTTGATTGGACATTTTTCAGTTATGATAAATTCCGCAAAAAATATGTTTTGCGGGAATTTCATATTGAAAGCTTTGTAAATCAATACACTCTCGATAGCTTATCTCACGACAACAAGCACTTTGTTTTCGTCTCGGAAAGCCTTGAAAATGCCCCCAAAGGAATGAGGGCTAGAGTTAAATTAACAATAGAAAATGAGAACGAGTTTCTCGAGACATTTGAATTGGCTTTTCCCGGCAAAGACTATTCTGAATTCCTGAGAAATCATTGGAAGAGAAAAATGTAATTTGGATTTTAAATTTTCATTTATTGCTTTATATTCCCTCTCATATTTCTTAACAAATATAGAGCAATAAATGAAAAGATTATTTCTCTTCACATCATTATTATTTTTTTTAACACCACAAAGTTTATTAACACAAGATATTAAGCCAAGCAATCTTGCACACACTTATTCAATAGTTTGCCGTGACGCTGAAACTGGAGAACTTGGCGTAGCAGTGCAGACTCACTGGTTTGGAGTTGGTACACGCGTAAGCTGGGCAGAAGCCGGAGTTGGCGCTATTGCAACTCAATCATTTACAAATGCATCTTTTGGTCCGCGTGGATTTGAATTACTTAAGCAGGGCAAAACTGCTCAAGAGGCGCTCGATATTTTGATTGAATCCGACGATGGAAGAGATGTTCGCCAGGTTGCAATTATTGACAACAAAGGAAACGTTGCTGCATGGACAGGCAAAAAATGTATTAAAGATGCCGGTCACATAGTTGGTGAAAATTTTTCAGTGCAAGCAAATTTGATGTTAAACGATAAAGTTTGGCCTGCTATGTCAAAGGCTTTCAAAGAAACAAAAGGTCATATTTCAGAAAGAATGCTGGCAGCATTGGAAGCAGCACAAAACGAAGGTGGTGATATCCGCGGGAAACAATCAGCCGCAATGATTGTTGTAAAACCGGAATCGTCCGGCCAACCCTGGGCTGATAGAACTGTTGATTTACGAATAGACGACCATTCTGAACCGGTAAAAGAAATGCGCAGACTTTTGAAAATAAACAAAGCTTATGAGCACATGGATTTAGGAGATGCGGCAATTGAAAAAAACGATATAGAAGGGGCGGAATACCATTACGGCAAAGCTGCTGAATTATATTCGGAAAATATAGAAATAAAATATTGGTACGCTGTTTCGCTTGCAAACGCTGGGAAAGTCGAAATGTCTTTGCCGATTTTTAAAGAAATTTTTGCCAAAGATGAAAACTGGAGAATACTAACTGAGCGCTTGCCTCAATCCGATTTAATAACTGTGTCGGAAGAAGATTTCAAAACAATTATGGAGCAGTGATTTCTCGGTATTTATGAGAATTATATTTCTTAAATTTGTGTTATGAATTATATATTAGAGGAAATAATGATCAATACCGATAAAATTATTATTGTTGGTGACCGTTTATTGGTAAAACCCGAAACCGATTTAAATAAAACTACCAGCGGTTTGTATTTGCCGCCGGGAGTTGCGGAAAAAGAAAAAGTGCAGGGCGGATACATAATTAAAGCCGGGCCCGGATATGTGATGCCTAATCCGATTGACGATGATGAGCCATGGAAAGAAAAAGAGCCTGCAAAGTATATTCCATTGCAAGCAAAAGAAGGTGACTTTGTGTTATTTTTGAGAAAAGATGCAATTGAACTTGAGCTTGAAAAACAAAAGATGGTCATAGTATCTCAGCATAGTGTTTTACTAATAATACGCGATGACGAACTATTTACTTAGTTAGATGTTTGAATTTCAATTTTAGCCGGACAGACTATTTTGTTTGCCCGGCTTCTTTTTTAGGAGAATTACAATGGAAAAAGATTTTATAGAATTTGTTAAAGAATACGAATCGAAAGTTTCAGATTTATATAAACAAGCTTCATTAGCTTACTTTGAGGCATCAATTAGTGGAAAGGAAGAAGATTTTAAAAAAACTTCGGATCTTCAGTTAAAACTAAATTTAATTTTTACCAACAAAGATGATTTCAAAAAGCTGAAAGAGTTTAAAGAATTTGGTGAGATAAAAGAACATGTTTTGAAAAGATTGCTCACTGTTATTTACAACGCTTATGCTGAAAATCAATTTGATGAAAATTTATTGAAAGAAATAATTGAGCTTTCTACAAAGGTTGAAGAGAAGTTTTCAACTTTCCGTGCTGAAGTTGATGGCGAAAAATATACTGATAACCAAATTGATGAGGTTCTTGAAAAATCAACCGAAAGTGAAAAGCTCGAAAAATTCTGGCTTGCAAGCAAACAGATCGGGAAAGAAGTTGCTGATGATGTTTTAAAACTTGTGCATATGCGTAACAAAGCCGCAAAAGAATTAGGCTATGAAAATCATCATCAAATGAGTTTGGAATTAAGTGAACAAAGTGCGGAAGATATTGAAAAGCTCTTTGACGAACTTGATGAATTAACCCGTGATACTTTTGTTGAAGTCAAAAATGAAATTGATGAACATCTTTCAAAAAAACATAATGTAGCAAAAGATGAACTAATGCCGTGGCATTATCAGGATAAATTCTTTCAACAGGGGCCAAGTATTTACGCCGTTGATCTTGATAAATACTACAAAGGAAAAGATATCGTAAAAATTACTAGAGATTATTTTGCGAGCATAGAATTGCCGATTGACGATATGATCGAAAAAAGTGACCTCTTTGAAAAAGAAGGAAAGTACCAACACGCGTACTGTACTGACATTGACCGCGAAGGAGACATCCGCGTTTTGTGCAATGTTAAAGATAATTACAGATGGATGGGCACAATGCTGCATGAATACGGGCATGCGGTTTACGACAAATTTGTAAAACCGGAATTACCGTGGTCATTGAGACAGCATGCGCACATTTTTACAACCGAAGCGATTGCAATGCTGTTTGGCAGAATGGCTTCGAATCCGCAATGGCTGCATGACGTAATTGGAATTGCAACAGACGAAAAAAATACGATTGCAGAAAACTGTTTTAAAACTCTAAAACTTGAACAGCTTGTTTTCACACGCTGGGTGCAGGTAATGTTCAGATTTGAAAAAGAAATGTACGCCAAGCCTGAGCAGGATTTAAATAAACTCTGGTGGAATTTGGTAGAAAAATATCAAATGATTAAAAAGCCCGAAGGCAGAAATGAACCGGACTGGGCAGCAAAAATTCATGTTGCACTTTACCCGGCTTATTACCACAACTACATGCTTGGCGAATTGCTTGCCTCGCAGTTGTATTTTTACATCACTGAAAAAGTGTTAAAAGAAGAAAGCCGTACAAGTCAAAGTTTTGCGAATAAAAAAGAAGTAGGAGATTACTTAAAACATCTTTTCTTTGCTCCGGGCGCAATGTACCATTGGAGTGAGTTGATTGAAAAATCAACCGGAGAAAAATTGTCTCCTAAATTTTATGCGCAGCAGTTTGTAGGCTGAGAGCTGTCAGCTCTTGGCTATTAGTCCGCCGTTGAGGATCAGTCATTTCGAACCCCGTCATTCTGAGCTTGTCGAAGAAAAGGGGTGAGAAATCTGAAAACCCTTCTATAATTATCAAATTAATATTATTTTAGAAGTACAAATTTTACCAATAAAAATTTAACTTAATATGAAAGGAAAAATTCTTCTATTCTTTTGTTTATTTTTAACAGTAACTCAAATATCTGCACATCAAAATGATACTTTGCAAATAAAGCCGCCGACAATTGAAAAGCAAATACCGGATACAGTTATCATCAGAAATGAAACTCTTGATTATGCAGAGAGATCTTTCGATAGAACTTTAGACATTTTCAGTTGGGTGCTTGCAATAGTTGGAATTTTAATCACGCTAATAACAGTTTCATTAGGATTTATGTTTGCCTCGAGTTTAAGAAAGTTTACTAAATGGAAAGAAGAGCTCAACAAAGAAATAAAAGAATATAAAGATGAAATTGAAGATGCCTTAAAAGACGCAAAGAATTGTGCTAAGGAAGCAGCAGAACATTCGCAGAAGACAGAAGAACATGAAAATATAATTACTGAAAGATTTGAATTCGTTCAAGAGGAATTTGAGGCGATAAGAAAACTTTCCGAAGAATTAACTCCTTTGGTTGAGAGAACAAAAAAATACGCAGAAGAAATTGCAGATAAAAGAGATCAGGTTAGCACGAAAAATATTACAGAAAAAATAAGCGATGACGAAAAGGAAAAGCTCGAAGATTTTGCTGAAGCTCTTGATAAAGCTGAAGGAGCGGGTGTGGAGTTAACCGCTGAAGATTATAATAATAGAGGAGCAGATTTTTATTATGACGGTGAATATAAAAAGGCACTAGAGGCGTTTGAAAAAGCAATACTCATAAACCCTAAGTTTGCAAGTGCATGGAACAACAAAGGATTTACATTGAACGAAGTGGAGAGATACAAAGATGCGCTTAAAGCATTTGAAAAAGCAATTGAAATTGATTCAAATTATGTTACAGCATGGGCCAATAAAAGTTATTCATTAAGTCAAGTAGGGAGGGATGAGGATGCGCTTAAAGCAATAAATAAAGCAATTGAAATTGACCCTGGGGTTGCAGATGTTTGGAATAATAGTGGATTCATATTAAATAAACTTGGAAGATATCATGAGGCGCTTGAAGCTTATGAAAAAGCGATTGAAATTCTGCCCGATTCTGCCGAAATATGGGACAACAAAGGGTTTACATTAAATGACCTCGGGAGACACGAAGAAGCACTTAAAGCTTATGAGAAAGCAATTGAACTAAATCCAGATTATTTTGTAGCGTTGAACAATAAAGGATATACTTTAAATGAGTTGGAAAGATTTGAAGAAGCAATCACTCTACTAGATAAAGCTATTGAGATCAATCCTCAATATACCAATGCATGGTGTCACAAAGGGTTTGCACTAACTGAATTAGGAAAAAATCAAGAAGCAATTTCCGCTCTTAATAAGTCCATTGAGTTTGACACTAAATATGCCAATGCATATTATTATAGAGCCAGGGCATATTCTAGAATTAATGAAAAAGGGAGGTCGCTAGAAGATTTTATGAAAGCTATTGAGCTTAGTATTAAATTTAAAGAAAAAGCGAAAAAAGATGAAGGATTCAAAAACTTATGGGCTGATCCGGATTTCAAAAAGTTAGTCGGCGGTAATGAAGACGAAGATTTGGAGAAAGAGGATCTTCTGAAGAATAAAAAAATCCCACATAAAGCGGGATCTTAAAAAAACTTGTAGCATGCAAAGACTGAAAGCTATTAGTGATGGCTAATCTAAAAATTAAGCCAATGTGAATATTTAACTAAAAATACATTGTCAGATTTTTCTTGCCATAAATTTTTGAAATCTCTACCAAAACTAAACACACCGGCATCATCATCATTAGAGCGGTTGTTTGTCCAAGCAAAGAAAAATATTGAACCCGGTATAACTTCCCATCTCAATACTGCATTAGCACGGAATGATTTGAAATTGAAATTTGGATTATCGAAAGTAAATGCTTCTGCCGGGCCGTCGCCGTCAGGATCAACAGTGTATTCATCTTCTTCATTGTTAAAAGAAATTGTTGATCCGTTTTCACCATAAACATTGTAATCCAGTGAGCGGGGTGAAGCAAGCTCTTTTAAGTTTTCATAATCACCGACAGAAATTAAAGGCTGAATAAATAGCTGCAAACTTAGAGTAGGCGTAAATGTCCAATTGAGTCTCATATTTGCTGAAAAAGTTGTTTGTTTTATTTCGCCGAACACATATCTATTGTTGTAAGTGCTTGTAGCATATTGATCTTCAAATGTGTCAACGTACTGAATTTTTTCGTGGTTGTATTCAATTTCAGGTCCAATGCTAAAATATATTTGTGAACTTGGTTTCCATTCCATATCCAACTCAACTTCATATTCATTGCTGCCCAAATCATCTCCCGCATAAAAAAAGTCAATATTAAAAACTACCGGTTTTCGGCTGTCGGTACCGTAATCCAAACCAACCCAATAAGTTTTCGGGAATGCAGCGATGGGCCCGCCTCTAGTTATGTTTCTTGACATGATTTTAAAGTTGTATCCGCCGCCAAGCCAGATCCAATGATAATTTTCAAACTGAAAATAATTGTTCATGAAAAAACGGTTGTTGGTAATATTGCCGTCAAAGTCATGTTCATTTGCGTAAGCGAAATAAACTCTTTTGAATCTGAAGGTGCCGTCCGGTTTATACCACCTGTAACCCACAACCTGATGGAAATTTATTTTATCAGCCATCCACTGAAAACCAAGATCGTTGTACTCAAATCCGGGTGTAACAAAACCAACGGCAGAGTTAATATAGAAGTTGCCTTTTTGTTTGTTTAGCATTACTCTTGCGTATGTACCGGAAAGTGAAGTTCTGCTGCTGTCAAATTTCATGTACTCAGCATCCGGGCGCTGTAAATATCTGTAATGCCTCTCTTGTAAATTTTGAACATATTCCTTAGTGCCGCCCGCGTAAGATCCTATCAGCGTACCGGTAAGAATGTATTCTTTTTCATCATCTAAAAATGTGAAACCATCTGCACCGAAAGTATATGACTGGTCTCCGAATTGTGATCTCAAATTATCGTTACCCAAACTTCGGTTTACCGAAGTAGCCATAAAACCCACTCCGCGTTTTCCGTCTTCTGTTTCGGTTGTAGCTCTAAAAACACCGTAATGAGTTAGGGGTTCAATTTCTTCCTCAACTTCTCTAGCGCCTTCTTCAAAATAATAATTACCAAAAGTTCTCGCAGTTACGGCACTTATAGCGCCAAATTTCCATTTACCGTCAGTTTGTCCCGTTAGTTTTGCTGCTGAGATAATTCTTGTCTCGTTTGGTGTGTCGTCAAAATCGTAATCTTCATTTGCTTCACTAACATCACCTTGTGGACTGCGGCCGATTCTCCGTGAATAAAAAATTTGAGGCCATCCGAAATTAAATCCCCAGTTATTGTTTGCATAACTGCCAACTCTAAACATGTTTAGTCCCTCAATAAAGAAAGGCCTCTTTTCCTGGAAAAATGTTTCGAAAGCTGATAAGTTTACAACTGCAGGGTCAACTTCAACTTGCCCGAAATCGGGGTTTACGGTAACATCTAAGTTGAAGTTGCTGCCTAGCCCTACTTTAAAATCGGCTCCAAGGTTTGTTCCGAATTGGTTCGATTTATAAAACGGATCATTCGCATCGTGAGTTAAAAATTGAGCTTTCTGAACCATGTATGGAAAAACTTCTAATCTCTGTTTCGGTTTAATTCCGATTAATCCTTCAACAGTAGCAAATCTGGAAACAAAGCCACTTTCGTTTTTGGGTACCATCACGAAATATGATTTTTCGTTATTCTTTTTTATCTGACGCTGAAAATTAATCCCCCACTTCATTTCATCTTTTTCTGCAAATCTAAGTTGGGATAAGGGTATTTTCATTTCTACAGACCACCCGTTTTCATTGATTCTGGATTTAGCTTGCCAAATTCCATCCCAAGAGTCATCATCCCAGCTATCGTTGAACAAAGTTCCGTCCATTTGAGAACCACCAGGATTTACACCGAAGTAATATCCGGTACGGTCATCATCATAAGGATCTACATAAAATATAAACCAGTCGGAATCAATCCAGTTATCTTTTCTAGTTAAACTAGCGTCTATTTGCTCAGGATTTTTATCCAATAAATTAGCAGCTATATAAATTGAATTATTATCGTAAGCTACCCACACATTAGTGTTTTCTGTTGAAGGTTTACCTTCATCTGGATCGCGTTGTACAAAATTGGTAATTGCGGTAGTTTTCCAGAATGGTTCATCAAGTTTGCCATCTAAAATAACTTTACTGTTAACTTTTAATGCTGTGATTTTTTGTTTTGAGGAACTCAGTTCTGAACTGAGGACTTGTGAAGATATTAATGTTGCAAAAAACAATAGTAGTAAGATTGTAAATCTTTTTTGCATTACTCCCCCGCAAGAATAATGTTTATGATTTTTTTTGTTTTATTAGACTAACAAGTCTTTAAAAGGTTGTAAAAAGTAAACGAAAAAACTTTAATAGTATTGTAAAAAGGGGTCAAATTGCAAAAAATGTGATGAAAAGAAATGTTGTCTCAGAAATTATAATTTAATTGTAGTGTCAGTCTCAGCTTGTCAAAGACTGCCTTAAAACACGCTTCGATAAACTCAGCGTGACTAGTACGAATTTTCTGAGACAAAATTAAATTTAGTGGTTCATTTGTAAAAACTTTCCATTTTCATTCACGGCAATTTCAATAACATCATTTAAATCGCCCATAATTTCAACAATGAAAAGCTGATCATCTTCCATTCCAATTACAAGCATTTGCCTAATTTCGTAATCATCATTTTCTTTATAAAAAACTGCTGCCATTTCATCGTAATTTACGCTTCGAACTAAAAATTTCCAGTCTTTTCCCGTTATTTTATCGGTAATATTTTTCAAGTGAGAAAACTTGAGATTTTCGTCTTTCCAATTTCTCTTTTCGTAAACACCAACTTGAACACGTGAAATTTGATTAATAATTCTATGCGCCATTCTGCCTTCAGGATCATCTGATAAACTAACAAAAACATTTGCTAATCCGAGTGTACCTGAACCCACTGCCAACTCAACATGTTTTTGGAATTCAATAGGGGTTTCTTCGAGAACAATGTTTCTCAAATTTTTGAAACCCCTGTTTACCCTAAAACATCCCGTTAGCGAAAAACTTACAAAAACTAATATTAATAAATAAACGCCCTTTTTATTCATTTTTATTCTCAGTTTTCTTCTCTGTCTCTGCGGTCACGTCTATGATTACCATTACCCATATGTTCAATACCGGGAATATCGAATTTGTCCGACAATCTTCCAATCGATTCGAGATCGATATCACCGACAATGTTAACAAATGCAGCTTCGCCGTCAATTTCGTAAGTGCCGATTGTTAATCCGGTAATCAGTTCATCACCTTTTGTCAAAATATAGACATAAGTTCTTTCATATTTGTTTTTTGAAAAAACGATTCTGTCCCATTGACTATTCTTTAATTTGTTTTCAACTGTATTAAATTTTTTCTTTATCGTTTCGATGTTGTTGTCATCAACTTCAAAAGAGTTTACTTTTATCAGTTTTAATCCGGAAAGAACTTTTTCAAGTTCCGGTTCTTCGTGTCTGGCAAGTTTAGCGACCATTCTCAATAAGTGTTCTTCTATAATTACCTCAGTGAATGATTCACCTTCTTCAAGAGCAGTCAGATCACCGAAATCAATATATCCCGGTTCTTTTGAATAATCCTTTTTCTGCGCGAAAATTGACACAGACAATAAAAGCATAATTGTCGCAAGTATTTTAAATTGAGTTTTCATTTTTATTCTCCTCTGTAAATAAATCATCTACTATTTTTAGTCCTTTGTTAATTGGTTTTTTAACGCGCGTGTT
>JANQIV010000040.1 GCA_028282005.1 Melioribacteraceae bacterium
AGTTAAGCAGGTTTTTTTCGATAAGAAATATTTTGAAAGGAATATTAGAAAACGTGAAATTGTAACCAAGACTAACATCAACTACAAAAACTTCAGTTCTATTCTCCCCATCCACAACAACATTAAACGGAGGCCTGGTTAAAAGATCATCAATTTCTTCAACTTTACTTGAATATCTAAAATCAGCACGAATTTCAAATGGATATAAATTTATTTCACTGTTTATTTTCACAGTATGGCGTGGACGGTATTTCATGAATTTATCTTGCTCAAGATCAATTGCCCATAAATAATTATAACCTATTGATAGGCTTGCAATACCTTTTATACCGCTAAAAACTGATAAAAACTCAATTCCTTGAATTCTGGCCTTCGGCAAGTTTAAAAATTGGATTTGTCCACGTTCAGTCAAAGTTGGTTCAATAAAATCAGTATATTCATTTTGATAAAAGGCTAAGTCGAATTCCACATTCTTAATTGGCTTATAATTTAAGCCACCTTCAAAAGATACACTTGTTTCATGTTTTAGATCCGTATTTTCAATTACATCCGCACCAACGTTAATATCAACAGCAATAAAAACCTCAGAAGGAGTGGGAGCTCTAAAACCGGTTCCAATTGAAGACCTAAAAATTAAGTTGTCTCTAAACTTATAATTTAATCCAAGTTTAGGTGAAGCTGCACTAGCACCGGATAATGTATCTAGCTCAATAAAATCATATCTGATACCAAAATCCAAAGTCAGGTCTTTAATTGGTTTATATTCTGAGTGGAAAAATGCTGAAGCAGAATAATAGTCGGTATTACTGAATAGGTTTGATTCAATGTCAGCAAATGAATACTCAACGCCCGGTATAAATAAGAAATTATCCGATACTTTATATTGCGTAATTATTTCATTTCTATATAGTTTGCTTGTAGCTGTAGTTATTTCTTGTGCAACACCGGTAAATTTTGATCTATAAAAACTTGACTTTACCTTAGCAGAAAATTTCTCAGAGAATTCATTATTATAAATTAAGCTCACAAATTCTCTATCAGACTCAACAGTCTGATCTCTAGTATCATCAGACGGAATAAGTGTGTTACGGGAATCTTTCCAATAAAGATAGTTACCCCTATTCATATTTAGGTAATTTCCAATCAAAGCAACAGATTGATTCTCATCGATTTCATAATCGAGTTTTAAATAAGCGATATGCCTTTTCATAAAATCATTTTCACGGTATCCGGCATTGTCAAATTTATTCAGCGAAACTGTATAGCCCAGTTTTTCGGTTCTGTTCGAGTGAGTTAAATACATTCCGTAAAATGTTCTGGTTTTGTCGCTCCATTTCCATTCTTCAAACGCGGGTTCATCGTAAGCCCCAACAAATGTTTTGAAATGCGTTAAAGGTTTATCCGATGCTTTTTTAGAAATAATATTTATTACGCCGCCAATTGCTGCAGAACCATAAAGTGAACTTGCCGGGCCTTTTATTATCTCGACTCTTTCGATGTCGGTAAGTGGAATCATTTCCCAAATTACTTCTCCTGTACCACCGGTATAAATTGGGACTCCATCAATAGCAGCAAGCACACGCGAGCCGGTACCTTTGCTATATCCGGTCGATCCGCGGATGCTAATTTGTTCAATGTTTGCATTTATACCAGGTACGTAGCGAAGTAGTTCATCGAATTGAGTGATATTCTTTTTTATAAAAACTTCAGGTTTGATAATTGCTGTACTTACAGTAACATCGTCCAATTTTTTTTCATATTTACTTGTAGAAACAATTACTTCATCAGTTTCAATTTTATCTTTTGATAAGACAAATGTTGCGACATCATAGTTAACATCAAATTTAAAATCGGAAATATTTACAGCTTTGTATCCCACAAAGGTTATTCGTAATTCGTAAACTCCAAATTGAACATTAGAAATTTCAAATTTACCGTTTTTATCTGTTGCTGCTCCGAGGTCCATTCCAACTAATAAAACATTTGCACCTGTAATCGGTTGACTGTTTTCGTCATTCACAAATCCGATTAAATTATTTGTCTGTGCAACCATAATAACAGAAGCAATTAGGTAAATTACTGCTGTTCTTAATAAAGTCATTTGCCTACCTCCGATAGTTTTAAAATACCACCAGGGGGCTGCGGAGGAGGGTTATCAAAATCACAAACGACATTAATATTTTCAGAAATTATTCCATCTTCAATTACCATTGTACCCGGCGAAGTTAAGTTTTCTTCACTATAATAAATTCCAACTACAAACCAGTCGCTGCGAAGCAAAGAGATGTCTTCAGTTTTTGATTGAGCAACGGCTATGTATCTGTAAGTTCCCGCACCTATTGCAAACAGATCTTGATAATTATCTTCACTCGAATTATAGCTAAACTCTCTCGTTCCGGTTGGGACTGCATCAACTATAAAACTCATATTGGGAGGAAGGAAATCGGCTGAAGTATTAATCGGGTTTCTGAAAACAACTAGATGAGTGCGGGTAACATCCTGTGGCCAATCACCAACAAAAGTAATTTTACCGCTGAAACCCGTTAAACCGGGGTCTAAAGGTTCAGGGAATGGTTCTATCCCGCTGTTACAGGACAAAAAAACTGCAGATACAATTAGTATCAAGAAGTTGTTTTTTATTTTTTTCATTATTGGCAAGATTAAAACTCAATATTCATTTTAATATAGCCATAACTTGTGTTTTCCGAAATACCATTTGTAATATTTTCTGCTTTGTCATTCACATAAACAATGTCAAAAATCAAATCTCTTATCGGCTCAATTTTTAGTAGTACAGAAAAAATACTATTATCAATTCTCTCCCCAGCTAAGAATTTTATAAAATCCTCATCAACATTTTCTCTTTTTTCTTGAAATAAATTACCCCCAACGTTTAAAGCAAGATTGCCGTTTTCATCAATTACATTTTCACCGCTTCGCACTCTTCTAAACTCTAATTCAGTTCTAATCCAATCATTTATATTGTAATTTAGTTTTAGCATAACTTCATCAGAGTTAGGCCCTATTCTGTGTCCGAGATTTTGACCAAATGCTGAATAAGTATTATGTGAATAAACATGAGAATAAACGTAAGGACGGATTCGAGTATATTCTGCAACAAGTGAAAGATCGCTAATTGAAAACGGTGAGTACCAAAATACTCCTAGCTGGTATGCAGTTTTGTTTTTGTAGCTGTCAAAATCACCAATGGATTCATCGCCAAAACTTGTGAGAATACTTTCATCAAAGAATACAGTAGCCTGAAATTCAAGATTCGTTACAAAGTCGGATTGAAAATCAACAAAGAAAGTATTATTGTCCCTGTCTTGTAACGAGTGCTCAACAAAAGTATAAAAAATGAAAGGATTAAAATAACCAAAGTCCAATCCCCTGTCTGCATAGATAACTGATTCACCCAAGCCAAATTCAAAAAGATCATGAATCTTGAATTTGAATTTATTCAGCGCAAAATATTTTGTGAAATTTTCTGACCGGTTAAAACTGAATTCACCAACTGTTGAAGCGTGCATTGAAGTGAAAGAGAAAATGCCGTATGAAAAATTGAATTTAACAAAATCCATGTTTGGATTGTCGCCTGAAAGAATAAGCTTGCTGCCATAGCCGTAGCCATATTTTACTTGCTCTCTTCCAAGCTGAACAGAAATCAGCATATCTTCAGTTGGAGCGGTTTGATACTTCAAATAGCCGTTAGTAAAATCATAATTCCCCACACTTTCCTGGTCTTCCACAAATTTGAAGTTGGAATTTAGTTCAGGCTTTATTAGTGATGCTGCATTTTTGTTTCCAGAAATTCCCCCTTTTTCAAAAGAAAAATAATAGCCTAGATTATCAAACACTGTACCTCTCAAACGAAGGCCGCCGTCAATCATAAATGCTCTTTCCGAGATTTCTTCAAATTGTTTTCCCAATTGAAAATGAGACGACAATTCAACAAACATATTCAAGTTTTCATCCCGGTAAGTGTACATGTATTTTACTTTATCAAAAGGAAGGATAAATAAACCATCGTGAAATAACTGCCAGTGCTTTTCAGAATCAAATTCTTCCTCAAAAAATTCATCTTTATATTTTTGGAGAAGTTTAGTTTCTGTAGCACTCAATTCACTTTTGTTTTGCTCAATTTTGTCTAAAAATCTTTTTACTTCATATCGTGATAAAGCAGGGTTATCATCATGGATATCATCAATAATACCTTTTACTTTCATTTCTTTGACGAAGCTATAAACTTGGTGTGAAAGCCGGACATTTTCAACTTGGGCATAATTTGGGCTAAAAGAAACAGCAAAGAGAATTAGTAATAATAATTTTTTCATATCAGCAGAATTTAAGTTGGGGATAATTTTGAATGCCGAAAACTACGAAAAAACTTAAAATAATTTTGGATTTCCTAATCTATATCTCTAAAAAATAATGAAAAGAATTTACTAAACGTAAAAATTGATAAGTTAATTTCTTCGCAAGAATTTAAAGAGACATTTTATTGAAAATGAAAAAAACGGCTCAATTGAAACAGAATTTTTGGTGATAATCAATCTATTTTTATTCTTTGTCCAAGAAAGGATATCTGTAAAGCTTACGAATTTTTCAAATTATTTAACACCTCATCAAGTTTTTTATAAGCAATAGTAAGGCCCTCTTTAAGTCCCATTTCTATAATTTGTTTTAGGCTTTCTTCTGAAGCATATTCCGTAATTACAATTACTACTGTTTTTTCTGTTTCTGATTTAAACTGGTTTTGAAAGTTTGATACCGGCAGATCAATATTTACATTTCCTTCGTTATCGCAGAATGCATCTTCTCCGGAGAAAGATTTTTGCAATTCTACTGTCTTATAAGTAGTTAATCCCCAATGCTCTTCACCTTCGGGACCGACCATTGCATACAATCGCTCTCCGCCAATCATGAATTCCATTCTACTGGTTTGTGACTTCCAAGGTTCTGGAGCCCACCACTGATCCAGTAGTTCAGCTTCAGTCCAGGCTCTCCAAACCACAGAAATTGGAGCATCAAATGTTCTCCTTATAGTTAAAACGTTTTTATCTGCGGTGAATTTTGTTTCATTCATCTTCTTGTTTTCCTTTTATGTTATTTAATAAATTATCCAATTGTTTAAAACGGCCTTCCCATAATTCTTTGAATTGTTCCAGCCAGTTAGCTATTTCTGCTAATTTCTGTGCCTGCAGATTGCAGTAACGTTCTCTTCCGATTTTTTCGATAGTAATTACTCCACATTCTTGCAGGTATTTTACATGAAGCGACACACCCTGCCGAGTCATTTCAAATTTTTCCGCTAGAGCATTAATATTCTGTTTCTCTTTTGTGAGATACATTAAAATGTCCCTTCTAGTTGGATCTGTTATTGCGTTGAAAACATCTCTTCTCATAAACCCCTCATATGCGCAAGCTTTTGCTTGCATAATATATACGAAAGCAATCACTTGCGCAAATTAATTTTAAAATAATTCTCATTTAAAATGAAAAAACCCGGCTCAATTGAAACCGGGTTTTTCTAATAATCAATCTATATTTTCTATTCTTCATCCAAGAAAGGATATCTGTAATCTTTCGGAGGAATAAAGTTTTCTTTTATAGTTCTTGGGGATGCCCATCTGATCAAGTTCAAGTAACTGCCTGCTTTATCGTTTGTACCGGAAGCTCTTGCACCGCCAAATGGTTGTTGGCCAACAACAGCGCCAGTTGGTTTATCGTTAATGTAGAAGTTACCAGCTGCATTAACCAATTTTTTGTTTGCAACTTCAACTGCATATCTATCTTTTGCAAATACACCGCCTGTTAAAGCATATTCAGATGTTTTGTCAAGAATGTCCAAAGTTTCTTCGTATTTGTCGTCTTCGTAAACATAAATTGTTAACACCGGTCCAAAGATTTCTTCTTCCATAGTTTTGAAGTGAGGATCAGTAGTAACGACAACTGTTGGGTTAATGAAATAACCTTTTGAATCATCGTAAGTACCGCCGGCAATAATCTCAGCATCGCTTGAGTTTTTAGCGTATTCAATATATTCAACAATGCTATCATAAGCTGCTTTATCGATTACAGCGTTAAAGAAGTTTGAGAAATCTTCAGGATCACCAACTTTAATTGTTTCCATTTCTTTCAACAATTCAGTTTTGAATTCATCCCACATTGACTGAGGAATGTACTGTCTTGAAAGAGCAGAACATTTTTGGCCTTGATATTCATAAGCACCGCGGATTGTTGCAGCAACTACTTCGTCAACGTTTGAAGAATTGTGAACCATCAAAAAGTCTTTACCTCCTGTTTCACCAACTATTCTTGGGTATGATTTATAGTTAGCAATATTGTTTCCAATGTCTTTCCACATTCTTTGGAAAGTAGGAGTAGAGCCTGTAAAGTGGATACCAGCCAAATATGGTGAATTTATTACAGGGTTACCAACTTTACTGCCTGAACCAGGTACAAAGTTAATTACACCTTTGGGTAATCCGGCTTCTTCATATAATTTCATTAACCAGTACTGTGCATAAACTGCACTTGATGCAGGTTTCAATAAAGCAACGTTACCCATTAAAGCAGGAGCTGTACAAAGGTTAGCACCAATTGATGTAAAGTTAAACGGAGCAACCGCAAATACGAAACCCTCTAAAGGTCTGTATTCTAATCTGTTCCACATTCCGTTTGGCGAATGCAATGGTTGTTCTTCAAAAATTTGTTGCGCGTAATAGCAGTTGAATCTCCAGAAGTCAACGATTTCACATGCAGAGTCAATTTCAGCTTGGAAAACTGTTTTACTTTGGTTTAACATTGTTGCGGCATTTATTGTATCTCTCCAGAAAGGAGTTGTCAATAAATCAGCAGCTTTCAAAAATACAGCTACTCTATTTTCCCATGGAGTTTCAGCCCATTGTTTTCTTGCTTCAAGTGCTGATTCAATTGCATCATTAACTTCTTTTTCACCTACTTTATGGTAAGTAGCAATTTTAGTTTGGTGATCATGTGGTAAAACGCAATCGCCAGTATCGCCGGTTCTAACTTCTTGACCATCAATAATTATCGGAATTTCAATCGGGTTTGTTCTTAATTCAACTAATCTTTTCTTTAAAGATTCTCTTTCAGGGGATCCTGGAAGATATTCACCTATCGGATCATTTGGCGGTAATGGAACTTCAAATTTTGCATTTGCCATAACGTAACTCCTAAGCTAAATTATTGTTTAATATATTTTTAGTAATATTCTGTTATAATTAAAATTACAGCATTAGTAAACATACATCATATTAAAGTTCAGGGCAAGAAAATTCGGACAATCAAATAAAATTTTGACAATTTTTTTCTTCTTTAGCCAAATCAAAGAAGTATTGATCATAAAATTGGTGTTTTATGTCTATTTATTCAGAAGTTTTGACAGGACATTAAATAAAATCTCAAAGTCTACAGGTTTTGTGATATAATCGTTACAACCGGACTCAAGTGCCCGCACTCTATCTTTTTTCATTGCATATGCTGTAACTGAAATAATGGGAATTTCTTCATTAAATTGTCTTATTTTTCGTGTCGCATCAATACCATTCATGATCGGCATGTTTGTATCCATTAAAACAACGTCATAATTATTTTTGCCTACTTTTTCTACAGCTTCACTTCCGTTATAAGCTCTGTCAATAACTGCTCCTCTTTTTTCTAAGGTTAGCTTAAGAGATAAATAGTTATCTTCCAGATCCTCAGCAATTAATATTCTCAATTTTTCTAAAGTGAAATCGTTCGGTGCTTTTTTCTCTTTTACAACAACCGGCTTATTTTTTCCATCCAGATAAGGCAACACAAATGAGAATTCAGTTCCAACATTTACTTCTGAATCAACGTAAATTCGTCCCCCCATCATTTCAACTAAAGCTTTTGAAATAGCAAGTCCCAAACCCGTTCCGCCTGGTTTCTCCTTTAACCCCTCATGTTCTATTTTGCTGAATCTGTCAAAAACATTTTCAATTTTATCTGACGGAATTCCAATTCCGGAATCCCTTACATGAAATCTAATAGAATCACTTCCTTCCAAATCAAATCCAAATTCTATTTTTCCGTCTTCAGTAAACTTAAGTGAGTTATTAATTAGATTTGTTAAAATTTGCTTAATCCTAGTAGGATCTGTTTTTGTCAGTAAATTTTTATGAAGAGGATTCTCTTGTAAAACTAATTCTACATTGTTTTTCTTTAAGTTTAGAGGTATCGAATAATAAACATCTTCAAGAATTTCAACTATGTCAACGTCTTCATAATTTATATCAATAATTCCGGCTTCTATTTTTGAAATGTCAATAACATCATTTATCAAGTTTAGCAAGTATAAAACTTGTTTGGATATTCTATCAATAAACTCAGTTCTTTCGTCCGCTGTAGTATCTTCATCTTTCAATAAGTAGATAAATCCAAGAATTGAGTTTATTGGTGTTCTGATTTCATGACTCATGTTTGCAAGGAATGCAGATTTTAGCCTGTCAGATTCTTCCGCTTTGTTCTTGGCACTTTCAAGTTCTTTGTTAGTATTGATAATAGAAGTAATATCCTGGCCAATTTGTATAAAACTTATAACCTTTTTGTTATTAATAACCGGCTTAATTATCGATTCGACATGGTACAATTTACCTTGCCTATTTTTATTTATAATTACTCCCTTCCAGATATTTCCGGCCATTACTGTTTTCCAAAGGTCCTTGTAGAAAGTTTTGTCATGTAAGCCGGATTTAAGTATACTTACCCTATTGCCTAACAATTTTTCTTCTTCATAACCTGTTACTTCACAAACTTTCGGATTGACGTATTCCATCTCTCCTCTTAAGTTAGTGATAATTACAAGCAACGGACTTTGCTGAACTGCATCGATGAATTTCAACATTTTCATTTCATTCAGTTTTCTTTCAGTAATATCAACTGACGCACTGATGATTCTGTAGACATTGCCATTGTCATCAAAAAGTGGTGTTAATCTTCTTAGCCACCAAGTACTTTGTTTGTTGTAATGATAGTTTTCTTCGGTTAAAATAACTTCTTTTTTCTGAAGGCATTCTTCATATCTGCTAACCAGAGTATTAATATCTTCTTTGGGGATATTTATAATATCTTTAGTTTCTTTTCCTCTTATTTCTGAATCTTTAATTCCAGCCAGCTTTTCGTAAGTCGGATTGATTTTGGCAATTTTAAAGTTCTTGTTTTTGTCAACATCAATTACTTGAATTGCAAGATCAACATTTTCGAAAATGCTTCTTAAAAATTCTTCACTTTCTTTTAATGCTTTTTCTGTATCGATTACTCTGCTTATATCCACAAATGAAACAACAACACCTTCTAATTCATCATTTACTGTTATAAAAGGTGTTATTTTCTTAAAGTAGTGACTGCCACTATCGTCTCTAAATTCATTTTCAATAGTAACTTTTGTATCTAAAGCTTTTTTGCAATCATCTATAAATTCATTCTTTTGATTCTCCGTAAAGTTTGCTGAGAAAGCACTGATTGGACGGCCAATGTCTTCTTCTTTTAATTGAAAATGCTTTTGAAGTGCAGGTGTGAATTTTCTGATTTGTAATTCTTTGTCCAAAAATAAAGTGCCTATTTCTGTACTATCAAGAAGATTTGTTATATCATTATTGAGTTCATAAAGTTCTTTGTTTTTTTCCTGAAGCTCTGTATTCACAGTATAAAGTTCTTCATTGACAGATTGCAATTCCTCATTAGTACTTTGCAGCTCTTCGTTGGATGCCAGTAGCTCTTCGTTTGAAGCTTGCAACTCTTCATTGCTTGTTTCATGTTCTTCAATTAATTGCTGCAGTTCGAATTTGGTCCTTTTTAACTCCGACTGTAAATCATCTGCTCTTTGGTCCGACAAATTTCTTACTTTTACTTCATCTCTTTCTTTATTATTAAATTCAATCCTTTTCTTATTGATAAATTTTATCAGGAATACTTCGCCTTCATAATCTTGAATTTTTGTCTGATCTATTTGTACATCTATTAGAAGAGTTTTATTTCTTGAATTAAACTCTAGATCACTAATAGAGACAGAGTTTCTTTCTTTTATTACTTTCCTAATTCCGTTACGTAATACATGTATAATATTTTTATCGATCAGCAGGTTATCCAAATCCTGCTGAATTAATCCCGATGATAGCTGAATATATTCATTCAGGTTTCCGATTAAATAAAGAACTTCATAGTTATTATTAATGTATATAGACGGAGGCAAATGATTTTCCGATAAGTGTTTCAGAAATTTTAATTCAACATCCATCTTGTTATAAGATTCGACTTGTGTCTTATTTGAAATCTGATTCGGCATTTGGAACATTTTGAGTTTATTACTGTCGTGTAATTCCAAAGGAAAAAGATTTTGATTAGTTATCTTTTGACTTACTCTCCATTTTGAATCAATTATTTTGAAATATTTTTTTATATCACCCAAATGTTCGCTATTACCTAAAATCAAAAAGCCATCATTATTCAATGAGTATAAAAAGTTTTTCAATATTTTTGTTTGAGAATCCGGCTTAATATATATCAGTAAATTTCTACAGCTAATTAAGTCTATCTTTACAAAAGGTGGATCAAATAATAAATCATGCCTTGAAAAAACTAATTTTTCTCGTAATTCTTTTGTTACTCTAAATGAATCACCTGATTTTATAAAATATTTTTTTAATCTTTCTTTTGAAATTTCTGAAGTAAGATTAATGCTGTACTCGCCTTGCCCAGCAAAATCAATTGATTCTTTATTTATATCGGTTGCAAATATTTTATAATCGGCTTTAAGATTATGCCTCTCAATAAATTCTTCTATTAGAATTGCTATGCTATATGCTTCTTCACCTGTTGAGCAACCAGGCACCCAAATTCTACATAATTTTTTTTCATCTAAATTTCTAAATAACTCAGGTATTACTTCATGGCGAATTATAGAAAATGCATCTTCATCTCTGAAAAAGTTGGTTACTCCAATCAAACAATCTTTAATAAATATTTCACGTTCTCTATCAGATTTGCTAAGAAGGTTGTAATATTTATCTAATGTCTCTGTATGTGAAATACTAATTCTTTTTTCAAGCCTGCGAACAATTGTATTAGGTTTGTATAAATCGAGATTGACTCCTGAAGTATCAAAAATTAACTTTACTAGCCTTTTATAAGTCTCTTCATAATCCCTATCAATCTGACCTTCTTGATCCAAAAACGAAACAGTTCTACTTGGGATTCTTTCAAGTTCATTTGCAATACCTTTGGGATCGAGAATATAGTCTGCTATTTCAGAATGGATAGATGCATTCGGCATGCCATCAAATTGAGCTGATTCCGGGCTTTGGACAATAACCAGACCGTTATAATTTTTTATAGTTTTAATTCCTCGTGAACCGTCAGTGCCAGTACCCGAAAGAACAATGCCAATCGAGTTTTCTTTAAACTCTTCACCTAAAGTGTGGAAGAAACTATCGATTGGTAAATTTAAACCGTGCTTTGAGTCTTTATCAACTAATACAATTTTGCGGTCTTTAATTATTAAATTTTTGTCTCGTGTGTTCAGATAAATGTGATTCGGTTCTAAAGATAAATTATTCTCCGCAAGTTTGATTTTCATTTCTGTATGCTTACTTAACAATTCGTCCATCAAACTTTTGAAGTTCGGTGATAAGTGCTGTACAATAATAAAACTCATACCGGTGTCTGAAGGAATATTATCAAACAACTCTTGAATAGATTGCAAACCACCTGCAGAAGCACCTATTCCCACTACATAGAATTTGTCTTTTACATTATTCTTTGCCATAGATAAAACCTCTAGACTGTTGTGGCATAACGAGAAGATATTTTGAAGTTTTAATTTACGAAAAGCCTTTCAATTTTTGCGAAAAGATATTAGATAATTATTAAAAAAGCTATCAAAATGAAACGAAAGTGGTATTTATCACGACGAGTGATTTAAGAAAAAAAAGTGCAATTCTTTTGAATTGCACTTTTACCAATTATAATTTAGTAAATAAGTCTGTAATTTCAATCGCTGTTAAAGCAGCATCCCAGCCTTTGTTACCGGCTTTTGTTCCTGCTCTTTCAATTGCCTGCTCAATTGTGTCTGTAGTAATCACACCAAAAATAGTCGGCACACCGCTTTCCAAACCAACATGAGCAACACCTTTTGATACTTCAGCAGCAATGTAATCAAAGTGAGGTGTTCCACCGCGTATTACAGCTCCAAGACAAATAACCGCATCATATTTTTTTGATTCAACCATTTTTTTTGCAGCCAGCGGGATTTCAAATGAGCCTGGAACCCAAACTACAGTAATGTCATCTTCGTTACCTTTGTGTCTAACTATACAATCAATTGCTCCAGACAAAAGTTTATTCGAGATTAGTTCATTAAATCTGCCTACAACTATTCCAAACTTTTTTCCTTCAGCCGATAAATGGCCTTGGATTGTTACTGCCATTATTTCACCTTTTAATTAATGTTGTGTTGAAACATGTGTCCCAATTTATCTTTCTTGGTTCTAAGATAATTTTTGTTGTCATCGTTAGGCTCAATCTCAAGAGGAACTCTTTCAACTATTTCAAGTCCGTGTCCTTTTAAACCGATGATCTTTTTGGGATTGTTTGTAATCAGTTTTATTTTCTTTACGCCAAGGTCTTTTAGAATTTGTGCACCAATTCCGTAGTCTCTCAAGTCAGCTTTAAAACCTAACTCTTCATTTGCTTCAACCGTGTCTTTGCCGGATTCTTGTAGTTCATAAGCCATCAATTTATTGATAAGCCCAATTCCTCTCCCTTCCTGGCGCATGTATAAAATTACACCTTTGCCTTCATCTTCAATCATTTTCATTGCAGTTGAAAGTTGGTCACCGCAATCACACCTGCGTGATCCAAGTACATCTCCTGTAAAGCATTCTGAGTGAACGCGTACAAGCACTGGTTCATCTTCAGATATTTCGCCTTTCACTAATGCAATCGGATTATCATTTGTATCCAAAGTATTTTCATATAATTTCAATCTGAAATCACCAAACTTTGAAGGCAGCTTTACATTTACTTTTGCTTTAACAAGCATTTCTGTTTTTTTACGGTATTCAATCAAAGCTGCAATAGTAACAAATTTAAGATCATATTCGTTCGCGAATTTTCTAAGTTGAGGAACACGCATCATTGTGCCGTCTTCATCCATAATTTCACAAAGAATTGCTGTCGGTTTTAATCCGGCTAGTACAGCTAAATCAACAGCAGCTTCAGTGTGACCTGCTCTTTTCAGAACACCTTCGTTTCTCGCTACAAGCGGGAAAATGTGTCCCGGTCTTGCAAAGTCAACTGCAGCAGCTGAGTGGTCTGCAAGTGCTCTGATTGTTGCAGCTCTGTCAAAAGCTGAAATCCCGGTTGTTGTTCCGTGAAGATAATCAACACTTACAGTAAATGGTGTTTGGTGAAGAGAAGTATTGTTATCAACCATAAAATCTAAATTCAATTCACGTGCTCTGTCAACAGTGATAGGTGCACAAAGCATTCCACGTCCGTATTTAACAATAAAATTCACATCTTCGGGACGCACAAGTTCAGCAGCCATAATTAAATCGCCTTCGTTCTCACGATCTTCATCATCAACTACAACAACCATTTTACCGTTACGTATATCTTCAATCGCTTCTTCGATTGTATCGAATTTAGTACCGTTTTTATTTATTTTGTACTCATCCATAATTAGTACCCCATCTCTTTGAGCCAAGATTCGGTAATTTTCCCCGAACTTTTCTCATCCTTTTTGCTAAGGAGTTTTTCTATGTATTTTGCAATCATATCGGTTTCAATATTTACTTTATCGCCGATTTTTCTGTTAATTAAATTTGTATTTTTCCAAGTGTGAGGAATAACCGACACACCAACTAAATTTCCTCTTAACGAGGCAATCGTCAAACTAATTCCGTCAATTGCGATTGAACCTTCGTCGATTAAATATTTTTCAAGTTCTTCCGGGACAGAAACTTCCAAATAATAGTTTTCACCAAGTTTATTTATTTGAGTAATTTCTCCGAGCCCGTTAACATGACCTTGTACCAAATGACCGCCAAGTCTGTCATTAAAACGAAGAGCCCTTTCTAGATTTACTTCCAAATTTTCTTTGACGCTTGCTAGTGATGTTTTCTCCAAAGTTGCGCCAACTGCATCTGCCCAAAAACCATCGTTGTCAACTTTTGTTGCGGTTAAGCAAATACCATTAATCGCAACTGAATCATCAATTTTGAGATCATTTAAAATGGCAACAGCCTTAATTTTTATTTTTTTCCCGCCGCTGATTGGCTCAACTTTTTGAATTTTCCCTATTTCTTCAATTAATCCAGTAAACATAAGTTTTAAAGTTAACAAAATGTTAAATCAAATAATAATCTCAATTTTTAGACTTATTATCATTTTTGAAAATATATTTGACATCATTTCCCAATTTTTCGACAGAAAAGAGTTCTAACTCCCTTTTTTCTGAATTTTCAATAGAATTTATACCTTTACCAAGCAAAATTGGTGCCTGTAAAATTACCATTTCATCCCACAAACTCTTTTGATAAAACGAGCTAAATACCTCAGCGCCGCCTTCTACCAAAACTGAAGTTATTCCTATTTGTCCCAAAGTTGTTAACATGTTTTCAACATTTATATAACCGTTACTATCGCTTTCTAATTCAATTATTTTAACATTTTTCTGAGATAGTTCGTCTTTTTTCTGATAAGTTGTTGCTATTGATGTAAATAAAATCGTTGTTTTTGAAGTATTATAAACATTAGAGTCTGTGTCTGTTGTCATTTTTCCATCAATAATTATTTTTATAGGATCACGGCCTTCAACATGACGAACATTTAAAAAAGGGTTATCAACATTGATTGTGCCCGCTCCCACCAAAACTGCATCATTTTGAGACCGCAATAAATGCACATATTTTGCGCTTTCTTTGCCGGTTAACCACGTTTGTTTTCCCTTTTCTTCTGTTATTTTTCCGTCAATCGACTGAGCGATTTTCAATGTAACGAAAGGCAATCCAGTAAAAATGTGCTTAAAGAAAAACTTATTTAATTCTTTACCTTTTTCTTCCAGA
>JANQIV010000069.1 GCA_028282005.1 Melioribacteraceae bacterium
TTTTTGACCGGTTCCATTTGGAATTTTTCAAAGTCTTTCTCTTTAGTTTGAATTGATCTTTCAACAATAATAATCCCACCTGGTTTTATATAATTTCTTTTCAACAAATTATCAATGACATTATGAATATCATCCTTAAAGAAAGGGGGATCAGCGATTACAAAATCGTATTGATAATGATCAGCTGTATTCGAAAATTTAACTGCATCTGTCTTAAAAACTTTTGCATATTCCATCACGCCAAGAGTAGTTAAATTTTCTTTCAATACGTTTTGAACGTTGTAATTTTTCTCAACAAAATGTACTTCTTTTGCTCCGCGACTAATTATTTCAATTCCCAGCGAACCAGAGCCCGCATAAATATCACAAGCTGTTATTCCCTCAAAATCGATGTAGTTATTAAGGTAATTAAAAATTGCTTCTTTATTCTTATCAGTTGTGGGCCTTACAAGTTTTGACTTGGGCATTTTGATTGTTCTGCCCTTTAGTTTTCCGGTAATAACTCTCATTAAACTTTTCTCAAAGCAATTCCGGTGGAGGATGTAAACGAGTTATATTTTTCCCGGTAAATTTCGTTGTCATTCAATGCATCACTTACGTGCAAAACATTGAAGGGATTAAGTTTGATAAGTGAAATGTCAACATTTTCTTTAACAGCATGCAACAAGTATTCGGAAATTGATTCTCCTGAAATATAAAAGCTTTCAATCTGGCTTTTGTCAATCCCGTGATCGGAAACTTTATTAATTTCTTCGGCAATTGTAACTATTGTTTCCGAAGCACTTTTGATCGGAGAAATCTTGAAATAAATTGGATTTCCATTTTGCACAACAATAACTGAAATAGTTTTTTCGTTGACCAAAACACTCAAAAATTTTGCGTCCAATTGCTCACTATTTTCAAGAGAAATTATTGATGTAGCAGCAATGTGCGCATTATCGACAAACTTTAGTTTTAGATTATTACGGACAGAAAATTTGTGAAATATCTTCAAATATTTTTTCGGGATTATAATTAGCAAAAGATTTTTTCTACCTTCAAAAAGGATACTGTCCTTTAGTAGAAATTGGCAAGTAAAATCTTCCGGTTTATTCTTTGGGAAAATTACCGACAACTCCCAATCAACATGTTTCTTTAAATCTACATTTGATAAAGCAGGTTCGTATGGAATTTCAATAATTTTGAAAATATCGTCGGGTAAAGAAAATGAAATGAGATTTGATTTGAGAGGTTTTCGTAAAATTATTTCATTATAAGCCTTTTGGAGAATAGTGATGATTTTTGCTTCACTATCGGATAATGTCCAGAACTCCGAAAAGTATTCCTCATCAACATTCTCCAAAATAAATTTGTCATCTTGATAGTCTATTTCGACTATCTGCAATTTGCTGCCGGATATGTTAAATCCGGCATGTCCTTTAAAGAACGACATTAAATTTTAATTTATTATTCCCAAGACGCAGCGTTTATCAAAGCATCGCTATATAGATCACCGATTTTACCATATCCGTCTGGACCTTCTACAAGGTATCTTGTGCCTATAACTATAGTTGAATCAATTTTAATTATTCTTCCTCTTCTGTCAATAACCGTATCAACACTTACAGAAGTATCAACTTCCATTTTGTAAGGTGAATAAGTTTTTGGTGATAAGAATAAAGAATCAGGTGAAAAAGCTCCGTGTGATAAATCTTTGAACGGATTTTTCGGCCTGTTAGTTATTGAATCTATTTCAGTCATTATTTTTGCAACTGTAGTATCATTTTGCACAAAATAAATCAAACTGTCAATATTATCAGTAAACTGACCAAATTTATCCTTCCATAATTTCTGTGCTTCTCTAATATTCGACATTCTCAACCGGGATTCAGCTTTATAATATTTTTCCATTTTTACTACTTCCCGGGGTTGAATTATTGCCACTTGAATCAATACAACCGCTAAAACTACTATGATTACCCAAAGAACCGCGTGAATATACCATGGTTCAGTCTTTTTTGCCATTTTTCCTCCGGAATTAAAAAATAATCTTATTCTATAATTATAAAATTTTTCAGCTTATCAAATTTCTTTGCGCCAATTCCTTTAACTTCAAGTAGATCTTCTATTTGAGAAAAACCACCTTTTTTATCCCGTAATTGAATTATTTTTTCTGCTGTTTTTATTCCAATTCCGGGTAAGCTTGTTAAAGTTTTTAATTCTGCTTTGTTTATGTTGATCTTATTCTGAAGAGGCGATTCCTTTTTTAGGGACTCTACCTTTTCATTACCACTAAAATCCAAAAGTTCTCTGTGAGAATCAACACTTTTTTCTATTATTTTTACCTTAACTTCTTCTGAATCAGAAAGATAAAAAAGGCTATCCTGTACAGAATAATCAAACTTCTTTATTTCTTCAACTTTTTCAAGAACAATTAAATATTTTACTGAAATCCCTATTAAAAATATTGTAACTAAAAAAAGAATTACTTTGAATTCAGTATTCGTAAAACCAATCTTAACTCTTATTTTATCAATAAAGTTAATTTACTTTACCCAATTAATTTTCGGGGACTTTAATATTCGGCTGATTCTGTAATTCGTTGAGCAAATCTTTCTCTTTGCTGCTAATTTTTTTAGGGATATAAACATTTATTCTTACTAACTGATCCCCGGCACCATGACTATTCAAATGCTGAATACCTTTTTCGCGCATCTTTAAAAATTTGCCCACTTGAATACCTGAATCTATTTTAAGTTTTGCTCTTCCATTCAAAGTCGGAACTTCAACTTCAGTACCGAGTACAGCTTCAGGGTAACTCAAGTATAAATCATAAATTACATCATCATTATCACGAACAAAATGCTCGTGTTGTTCTTCATGGAAAACAACAATAATATCACCAGCTGGGCCACCATTTTTTCCGGCATTGCCTTCTCCGCGTAACGTCATATAGCTATTGTTAGTTACACCAGCCGGCACATTTATTTTTATTGTTGATTCATCATAAACTCTTCCGTCACCATTACAAGTTCTGCATGGATTAGAAATAACTTTCCCGGTGCCATTACAATTTTGGCAAGGTGAAATATTTACAAATTGCCCAAACAAGCTTCTTGAAACTTGTCTAACTTCTCCGGTTCCGTTACAAACAGTACAAGTGGCAAAATCTGCCGCACTTTTTGCGCCAGTACCATTACAAGTTGAGCATACTTTGTATTTTTTTAATTTTATTTTTTTTGTGGTACCTCTTGCTATTTCTTCGAGGGTTAATTTTAAATCAACTTTTAAGTCAGAACCCGGAGTACCTTTACTTCTTTGTCTTGATCTTTGTTGAGTGCCTCCGCCTCCGAAGAAATCATCAAAAATAGATGAACCGCCGAATGCACCGCCGAATATATCTGAGAAATGACTGAATATATCATTCACATCATTGAAACCATGGAAATCTTGTCCACCGCGCATCCCGTTGTGGCCAAATCTATCATACCTTGCTTTCTTTTCATCATTGCTTAAAACTTCGTATGCTTCAGCAGCTTCTTTAAATTTTTCTTCTGCTTCTTTATCACCCGGATTTCTATCAGGATGATATTGCATAGCAAGCTTTCTATATGACTTTTTTATATCTTCAGTTGAAGCATCCTTCCCGACGCCTAAAACTTCGTAATAATCTCTTTTATCCATTTATTTAAATTTCCTTAGAAATATTTTTCTTTATTTACTTTCTTCTTCACCAAGGTCTTCATTACTTTCTGCATTTCCTTCACCAACTACTTCCTGGCTAACAATAACTTTTGCGTGCTTAATTACTTTGTCTTTATAAACATAACCCGGTTCAATTTCTTCAAGAACAGTGTGCGCAGGTACATCTGCTGCTTCTCGCTGCATTAGTGCTTCGTGATAATTAAAATCAAAAGGCTGACCTTTTGTTTCAATTCTTTTAATACCGATTTCTTCAAAAGCTTTAGCAAATTTATCATGCACCATTTTTAATCCGGTCTTAAGAGATTCAATATTTGTCTCTTCATCCAAATGATTGAATGATCTTTCCAAATCATCGAAGACAGGAATAATTTTCATTACAATTGGCTCAGAAGCATATTTCATTAGATTCTGAACTTCATTTTCATTTCTTCTCTTATAATTTTCAAACTCTGCTGCTTTGCGAAGTAAAGTATTATTTAACTCTTCATTTTGTTTTTCAAGCTCAGCAACTTTATTCGAAAGATCTTCACTTTCTTCTGCATCATTACTTTTTTCTTCATTTTTAGATTCATAATTTATTTTTATTTCATCTTCATTCATTTCTTTTTCACTCATTTTCTCTGGAGTCTCCTTTTCCATTATAATTCCTCGTACTTTTTACTTATTCTTAAATTCTTTTGAAATTGATTCTGCAATATAAACTACTGCAGCAATCATTTTTGAATAATGCATCCGTTTTGGCCCAATAATTCCAAGTGTGCCGGATGCACCGCCAATTTCGTAATCTTTTGAAATCAGGCTATAGTTTGAAAATTTGTTATCATTCAATTCATCACCGATTGATATTGTTACGTTCTTCTGATTGTTATTTTTTCTTTTATCCATCACGTGAACAACAACTTCCTTGTTTTCGATCAATTCTATAATTGTCTCAAAATTATCATGGTCATCAAATTCAGGATGTTTTAATATATTTTTCGCACCGGTGATTATCGACTTTTCATCAATTTTAAAATCACTGAAAATTTTATTTGCAGAATCTAAAAACAATCTAACAATTGGTTTAAAATCTTCCTTTACTTTATCTTTTATTCTTTCATGAAAAGTTCTTTTAATTTCGTCAAATCTTAAACCAGCTAGCCTTTCGTTCAAAATTGATTGTATTTCATCAAGTTTTCTTAAATCTACTTCAACATTTATTTCGAGAGTAATAGTTTTTACAAGTCCCGCTTCAATTGATACAACAACCAGCAGTCTGTTTGAAGCAACTGATATCAACTGTATTTTGCTTAAAATTGCTTGTTCAAATTTAGGATAAGTAACACAAGCAATTTGTTGCGTAATCTTGCTTAAAATTATTGAAGTCAACTTTAGCAGTTCTTCTGTCTCAATAAATTCAGGGTCTAAACTTTCTTTAATAAATTGAATCTCATTCGGCTTCAGTTTTTCTGGTTTCATTAAAGAATCAACATAAAATCTGTATCCTTTGTCTGTGGGCACTCTTCCGGCAGATGTATGCGGGTGACCTAAAAAGCCAGATTCTTCGAGATCCGACATAATGTTGCGGATGCTCGCCGGGGAAAGCCCAATGTCATATTTTTTCGAGATATTTCTCGAGCCAACGGGATTTGCAGTTAAAATAAACTGGTGCACCACGTAGCGCAAAATTGATTTTTCCCGATCTGTTAATTCTTGTTTTTCCATTATTCAAAAGCTATTACATCTTCCATTTTTAAAAATCGAAAGTTTTAAAAATATCAAAAAAAAGTTAATTTTCATAAACGGGATTTTTTTTGTTTTGCAATTCATTTCCCGGGGAAATTCAACAATTTTTTTACGCGAAAGTTTCTATTTTAGAGTTTTCGAATTAATCAGATGAGAGAGGTTTATTTTGGGTTCTACTTACAAAGATTCCGGCGTTGATATTGAAGCTGGAGAAGAAACGGTTGAGAATATTAAGTCACTTGTAAAATCGACTTTTAATAAAAATGTACTTACAGGGATTGGCCATTTTGGTGCTTTTTATGAATTGGATTTATCAGAATATAAAAAACCTGTACTTGTTTCAAGTGTTGACGGAGTTGGCACAAAGCTAAAAGTTGCGATTGAAATGGGAATTCACAACACAGTTGGACAAGATCTTGTTAACCACTGTGTAAATGATATTGCAGTCTGTGGTGCAAAACCTCTTTATTTTCTTGATTATATGGCGTTCGGAAAACTTGATCCAAGTGTAGCTTCAAAAATCATTGAAGGATTTGCAATAGCTTGTAAAGAAAACGGAGTTTCATTAATAGGCGGCGAAACAGCCGAGATGCCCGGACTTTATGCAACTGATGATTATGACATGTCAGGCACGATTGTCGGAGTTGTTGACAAAGACAGAATAATCGACGGTAGTAATGTTGAAAAAGGCGATCTGATTTACGGATTTAAGTCTACAGGATTACACACAAACGGTTATTCACTTGCGCGAAAAGTACTGCAGTCAAAGTATAAATTACAAGAAGAATTAGATTCGCTTAAAAATAAACTTGGTTTAGAATTACTTAAAGTTCACAAATCGTATTTAAGTCTGATAACTGAACTAAAAACTAAATTAAACGTAAAAGCTTTTTCTCACATAACCGGCGGTGGCATAATCGGAAATACAAATCGCGTTATGCCGGAAGGTTCTGAGCTTAATATTAATTGGGATTCTTGGGAATGGCCCGAAATTTTCAAACTTATTGCTGAAACCGGCAATATAGCAGAAGAAGAAATGCGACACGTTTTTAATATCGGCATTGGATTAATTGCAATTATCAGCAAAGATGAATCGGAGAAGTTAGTTGAGATATCAAAACAAAATAATGAAGAAGCAATTTTAATTGGTACTGTTAAGTAAGGATGAAAATGTTAGTCGATACACATGCACATTTGTTTTTTCCGAATTTTGATGAAGACTTAGACCAGGTAATTGAAAAAGCAAAAGCATCAGGAGTTACTGCTATTTTAATTCCCGGTACTGATTTAAAGACTTCAAAAATGGCGATTGAACTATCAGATAAATATCAAATCGTTTATGCCTCTGTTGGCTATCACCCGCACGATACAAAAGATTGGGATTTTAGCTGGATAAATGAATTACGTGCTCTTTCAAGACATAAAAAAGTTGTAGCTATCGGTGAGATTGGTTTAGATTATTTTTATGACTATTCACCAAAAGAAAAGCAAATTGAAGCCTTTAAGCAGCAAATAAACTTGGCGCTGGAGTTGAATTTACCAATCATCGTGCACAATAGAGATTCCAATGAAGATTTGATGATGATTATAAGAGAATATAAAGACACTAAGTTAATAGGGCAGTTTCATTGCTTTGCCGGTACGGCAGAAGATGCCAAAGAACTAGTTTCAATGGGGCATTATATTTCTTTCACCGGTAACATCACTTTTAAAAGCAGGCAAGAGCTGCGAGATATTCTTTCGCAAATTAATCCGGAGAATTTATTACTCGAAACGGATTCGCCTTTTATGACTCCTGTACCTTTTCGCGGAAAAAGAAATGAACCTGCGCATGTAAATTACGTTGCAGAGAAAATAGCTGAATTGCATAGTATTACCAAAGAAGAGGTTGGAAAGATAACATCACAGAATGCATTTAAGTTATTTGGAATTGGGAAATAATTATGCCGGTATTTACTTATCAGATAGGAGACTCACTTTACATAAACGTAACAAATCGTTGCAACGCTGATTGTGTTTTTTGCCGAAGAAAAGATGGCGCAATTATTAGAGGCTATGACTTAACAATGAAAAAGTCTGAAGAACTTGAGGCCTCAATATATATTGAAGAAATCGGCGATCCAAAAAATTATGATGAAATTGTTTTTTGCGGTTACGGCGAACCGACAAT
>JANQIV010000094.1 GCA_028282005.1 Melioribacteraceae bacterium
GAGTAATCTTTAAATATGTAATTACTTCCTTTAATTAATTAGCTAAAAAATCATTTAAAAAGATGCTAGGAGGGTGCAATGGGTAAGGTTGTCGGTAAAATTTTCAAAAAAGACGAAGCAGATAAACTTTATGGCAAAGTATTAAAAAGTGTTAAGATAGAAACTTCAAACACTAAAGCTATCCTTAAGAATGCAGGTGAATATGTAATGTTCAAATTTGAGGGTGACAATCTTATTATATTTTCAGATAGAAATAAAACAATTCACGGCACTTATACGACCAAAGCAAGTGATGTTTTGTATGTTTATAGCAAATCTAAGGTAGAAGAAGTTATGAAAGAAGGTGCAGAATCTGAAACTTATTTTGAGCAGAGAAAAGAAGTTTTTACTGTAACTAATGGTGGTTATACTTTAGAGTTAGTTGATAGATGTCCTCCTTTTTGTTGATTTTAGATGAATTTATTAATTTTAATTTTATATTGCTCAATATTAATATGGCTTATTACTCCAATAAGGCAGTATAAGACGAAGTATTTTTTCATGTTTTTAGTATTGGGTTTGTCAGACTTATTAAGCCGAATTTTCTTTGGATTTGGCTTAATTGAAAAAAGTAATAATATTAACATTACAATCGCTTCATTACTTATAATATTTTCATTATTATATTTCAGGCATATTTATAGATATCTAATACTTTTTGTATTGTTGTTGATTTTTACTTACGTATTGTATTTTGTTTTTTACACAATTGAAAATGAAAATATATTCCAGACCTTTTTACAATTAATTATTTTGGTGTTAATTTTTGCTGATTTTCTTAATCACACTTTATCAAAAAAAGAAATAAGCATTTTTTTGACTATTCTACTGTTTTATCAGACTACTAATCTTCTAAAATTTGTTAATATTTTTACTGAAACCATAGTGGGCTATTTCTATTTTTTTGTTACGAGCTTTTTCCAAATAGCTATAGGCTTGTTTTTCTGTTTTGTTAACATTGATAAACCAAAGCTTGCTTTTACAATCTCCAATAAGCATACAGAATTGAAACCAGATTTTAAGTCTGATAGTTAATACTTCAAGAATAATTGCTCTGAAATCTTTGTTTATATTTTATTAAATTAACCCATACATCCAACTATAATTATTTAAACGACATTGATTTTAAATTACTTAGCATTTTTGATGTTGCAGGCAAGAGATACCGAGATTTTCCCTGAAGACCCGATAGAAACTTTTCTAAGCTTCAATAATCCGATTTTCTATTCTATTTTGTTTCTAATATTTATCGTTATAATAACATTCATTATTGTCTATAAATATATTATCCCCCGGCAGCGTCAACATGAAATTGAAAAACTAAACCTTGAAATGAAATACAATAAAATGATGGCGATGTTTGCGGAAAATGATCCTGATCCGGTTTTTAGATTTAATGAAGTAGGGGATATTATTTTTGCTAACCAAGCAGGGGAATCTTTAATTAAAGATTTGGTCGGAAATAATATCAAGAGAATTTTTAGAAATGTTACAAATAATGATATTGCCGATTGCGTTGAAAAAAGCAAAGAAATTGTTTTAGAATCCAATTTTAACGAAGAATATTATAAAGTTTTTATTAAAGGAATTAAAGAACTCGGAATAGCACAGGTTTATTTTAGTAACGTTACAACTTTGAAGAACTATGAAAAAGAGTTACAATCCTCTAAAGATAAACTTTCGATAGCAAACGAAAAACTGCAAAATGTTTTGGAGATTGAAAGAAGTAGAATTTCAAAAGAATTGCATGACGGACTTGGTCAAACTTTATCATACATCAAATTGAGATTAGATCCGTTGCGTGATGATGATATTCCGGTAGGTGAAAAGAACATTATTTATGATACATTGTCTGATTCCTTGACAGCTGCTGTAAACGAACTAAAAACAATTTCTCACGGATTAAAACCAAGAATATTGGAATTACACGGTTTGATTCCTGCATTGAAATTATTAGTTGAACAAGCGTCAGGTAAAGCCGGTATGGAAGGAATTTTTGAATCTTTCGATATACCGAGTCTTAACCACAAATTATCTACAACAATTTATAGGATTTCTCAAGAATTGATTAACAATATTGTTAAACATTCTCAAGCAAAAAACTTTTCATTGCAAATTTTTAAAGATGGAGAGACAATAAAATTAATTGTGGATGATGACGGGATAGGGTTTGATAAAGATAAATTATACAACGCCCCCGCAAAAAAACTTCAGGGAATGGGTTTAATTAACTTGAGTGAAAGAGTTGAAAACCTTGATGGCACTTTGACTATTGACTCAAGCCCGGACAACGGCACAGTTACAGTCGTTGAATTCCCGGTAAGCTAAATACATTTAAAATGCTCAAAAGGCTGCTGACAGTTATCACAATAATGTAATGATTTGCATGCAGTTGACCCGAACTCACTTGTGAGTTTTGTATCATTGGATTTACAAAAAGGGCATTCTATTTTTTTATCAAACAAACCTAAAAAATCATCACTCTCTAATTTTCCCGGCGGAGCGATTCCGTAATCCTTTAATTTTTGTTTTGCTTCTTCTGTTATCCAGTCTGTTGTCCAGGCAGGCATGTATGTTTTCTTTACTGATGCATTTTCAATTCCGCTTGAGTAAAGCGCATCGAGAATTTCATCTTCAATTGTTTTCATTGCTGGACAGCCGGAATAAGTTGGAGTAATTAAAACTAAAACCTGGGAACCGTTGATTTGCACATCCCTTACGATTCCCATTTCAACAATATTTATAACAGGTATTTCAGGATCTTTGACCTCTTCCAGCAATTGCAAAATATGTTCTTTTGAAATAACCATTTTTATTTTTCAGAAAAATATTTTTTCATTGGATCAAGATAATTTAGTTTCCAACCTTCTTTGTAACCAGCTTCGCCACCGTCAGGAATTTCGGAGTGAGTGACTGTTACTTTTGTTCCTTTTGCGGCTTCTTCTAAAGTTACAACAAGCAGTGAATCCAAATGATCTTTAGCAAAATCACTTGAGCGCCAGGATTGTACGATTCTTTTGTTTCTTATGAGTTGAAGGTTTTTACCTTTTATATATCCATCCCACGCAGAAAAACTTCCGCCAACTTTGTTGGATGCTCTTGCTTTTCCGCCTGTCATTGCTCTGTGTTTTTTTCCGTCAAGCCAGGCATCATAGATTTCTTTTGGTTTTGCCGGAATAACGGAAGATAGTTTTATTGCTTTAGCCATAGTGCACTCCTTTCATTTTACCATTTGGCATCGGGAAACGATCTTGGTACAATCTGCATTTCTGCTAAAAGATGCCCAAGATGTTCAGTGTGTATTCCTTTTCTGCTTCCCCTGTCAAATAGCTTAGTTTCGGGTGTAGTTAACGTAGCCTTCTCAATAATTTCTTTTGTTTTATTTTCCCATTCATCTTTAATTGCCTTTGTAGAAAATGAAATTCCCTCACTTATTAATAATTCATCAATCTCATCTTCGTAAAAAAGATCAGCCGTAAAAATCCATAAATCGTCTATAGCTTTTTGTGTGCGATTGTGACTTTCTTCAGTGCCGTCACCTAAGCGCAGTAGCCATTGATTGCTGTGTCTGTTGTGGTAAGTAGATTCTTTAATTGTTTTTGCTGCAATGCCGGCAAGGTCTTCAAATTTACTTTCAACTAAATTTTTGTTTAACAGTAAATTAAAACTATCAAAAAGAAATTGTCTGACCATAGTGTAAGCGAAATCAATATTTGGTTGTTCAACAAGTTGAACATTTTTGAACTCCATTGCCTCTCTAAAATAAGCTAGGTCATCTTCGTTTCGATTTTTATTCTCAACTTCTCCTGCAAGTGAAAGCAAAGCAGATGCTTGTCCGACGAAATCAAGCGAAACATTTGTAAGAGCGATATCTTCTTCAAGCGAATGTGCGTGTCCGCACCATTCGGATAACCTGTGCCCGAGAATTAATCTGTCATCGCCAAGGCGTAAAAGGAATTCGAATAAAGCATCTCTAACTTCGTTTTTTAATTCCATCAAAAACCTCTTAAACCTTTAGGTACAGAATAAAAATTAGGGTGACGGTAAGGCTTATTGTTTTCGGGATCGAAGAGAGG
>JANQIV010000159.1 GCA_028282005.1 Melioribacteraceae bacterium
ATTTTTTATCATCATCATCGCCTTTCGGGATGTAATCAAGCATTGCATCTACCGAGCTAAAACCTCTTTTTAATAAAATCTCACCTGCAAGATTTCTTACAGAAATTTCTTTTGAAGAAACAAACGGCACAACATAATCTGCTACTTTATCATTATTGCTTTGAATAAGCACCATTGAAACAGAATCACGAACACCTTTGTCTTCATCTTCAATTTTTTTGGATAATGCCTCTGTTGCAGTGTAGTCAAATTCTTCATTGAAAAAACTCTCAACAGCTTCTTTTCTTACGGCGGGATCTGGATATTCCAATTTTTTTATTTGTTGGTTTACATCGAAAGTATTTTCCATTAGTCACCCATAAGTATTTTAATAACCCACAAAATATTATTTCAGTAGTACTATCGTATTTTTTACAAATATTTTAATACTCACGGGATAATTATTTCAAAATAAGTGCCGTTAAAATTGTCTGTTTTTAAGCAATAAGGAATGAATTCTAAAATGAAATTGGCTATAATTAGCCAATTGATTATTTCTGGCTGTGATGTCTTAAAAAGGCTATCCGATTCTTTTGGTAACTTCTATTCCGAGTTGTTCCATTCTGTAACGCAATTTTGAACGCGATAAGCCCAAAACTTTTGCCGCACGAACTTGGTTACCTTTTGTAATTTCGAGTGTTTTTAAGATCAGTTCCTTTAAAACCGTATCAATTAAAATTCCCTCAGGCGGAACTTTCAAAACGAATTTGTCATCAGGAATTTGAGATGATTTTGAGTCTTTAAGAAAATTAAAATGCTGCTCTTTTAACTCATCACCATCAAGCATTAAGACCGCTCGTTCAATTGCATTTTTTAATTCTCTTACATTTCCCTTCCAATATTGATGATCCAGCAAATCAATTGCTTCTTCGCTAATTCCTTTAATCTGCATATTAAATTTATCGGCATACTCTCTCATAAATTTGTACGCAAGCATTGCGATATCGCCTTTTCTATCACGCAACGGAGGAATTGTGACTTTAGCAACATTCAATCTATAATAAAGATCTTCACGGAAATTTCCGTTTTTTACTTCCTCTTCCAAATCTTTGTTTGTTGCGGCTATTACTCTAACATTTACAGAAATCTCTTTTTCTCCACCGACTCTGTAAAATTTCTTTTCCTGCAATACACGCAAAAGTTTTACTTGAAGGTCCATAGACAACTCACCAATCTCATCAAGTAAAATTGTTCCGCCGTCTGAAAGTTCAAATTTGCCAAGTTTAGTTTTGTGCGATGCCCCGGTGAATGCTCCTTTTTCATGGCCGAATAGTTCACTTTCGGCAAGTTCTTTTGGAATTGTTCCACAGTTTATCGGGATAAAAACTTTTTCATTTCTCGGGCTTTGCTGGTGAATGTATTTAGCAAAAACCTCTTTACCGGTTCCACTTTCTCCTTCTAGTAAAACAGTTGTATCACCACTGGTAGCAAGCCTTTCAATTGTGTTAACACTGCGTACTATTGGTTTGCTCTGGCCAAAAAAATCACGCTGAAGTTCATCTTCATTTAAGACTGCATTAAGTCTTTTTACTTCATTGGAAAGTTTTAGATGATTTACACATTTGTTTAAAACCATTTGGAGTTGTTCAAGATCAAGTGGTTTTAAGAGAAAGTCAAATGCCCCCATTTTCATTGCGCTAACGGCAATTTTAACATCGGAATAAGCAGTTATCATTATTACAGGAATATGGAAATGCGATTTTTGCAAGTCCTTTAAAATATCCAACCCATTGTGCGTTGTCAGATAAATATCAAGCAAAATAATATCAGGTTGATGAAGCTCAATTGAATCAAAAACTTTTTCACCTTCCATGCAGATATGCACTTCATAACCAAGTTTAACCAATACTTTTTTTAATGACATACATACTAAGTTGTCGTCATCGATAATTAAAATTGTGGGGGTCATTTTAAAACTCTTAAATTTTCGGGGAATAATACTGTAAATTTTGTGCCTTTACCAAGTTCACTATCAAGCTTAATCTCGGCACCATGTTCATCAAGTAACTGTTTACAAACACTTAAGCCCAAGCCTGTTCCGGTTTCTTTTTTTGTAAAAAAATCGTTAAAAATTTTCTTTTGATCTTCATCGCTAATGCCAATCCCATTGTCTTCAACATAAAAATAGACGTTTTCTTTGTTTTCGGCAGTTACCACTTTAATTGTTCCTTCAGTACCTAAGGCGTCTATTGAGTTATTTAAAAAATTCAAAAAGACTTGTAAGATTTTATTTTTGTTTAAAACCAGAAGACTAATATTTTCATCAAGTTCTGTTTCAATTTTTACATTTTGTTTGCGCGATACTGATTTTAGAATTCCAACGGCTTGCAGAACAACTTCATTCAATGAGCAATCTTCCTGGTCTGAGTTTGGAGCCTTTGAAAAATCAAGAGTGTTTTCAATTAGCTGCTGAATTCTGTTAACGGCTTCCATACTTGAATCAATACATTCTGCACCTTCACCGCTATTTACGTCAGTCATTTGCAAATAATCGAGATTTAATTTTATTGCCGAAAGAGGATTTCTAATTTCGTGTGCCAAACTTGCTGCAAGTTTGCCAAGAATAAGCAACTTGTTATTTTGAATATCGTCTTTCAACTAATCCCTCTTGACCAATACATATTTAATTCAGAATAAATGTTACCTAATTTAAAAAAAATATGCAATCGGACTTAGCGACTAATTATCGAAAATTTATTTAAATAAAGGAAAGTGAAATAGCTTCAAACTATTTTGAAGCTATTTCTTTAAGGATTGAATCAGCAACTTTGCCAACAACTTCATCGGAATTGTAAAAATCTGTATTAATTCTTTCTCTAATTTTTGCAAAATCTTTAGGGCTTACTTTGTTTGTCTGCAGCATTTTAGCTTCTTGAGATATTTCAATTTTATCTCCCGGAGCTTTTTTGCCTTGCTCAGCCTGGTTAACTTTGTTTTGGGTATTGAATGCTTCGTTAACCTGGTTGATACCATTGTTTCTAACGCTATTTATATCCACTTTTTTCACCTGTTGTAATTCACTAATTTTTTCTGGTTAAGCGTTTTCTTAAGTTTAACCTTCAGCTCATTTTGAGTGTTCTTCTTACTTTCAATAATACTATCGAACTTTTTTACAATTTGTTTAATTAAAATATCAATTTCATCGTTAAAAATTTCCAAATCTTCTTTTGGATAATTATTTAACAAATATTCTCTTTTTTTTCTAATCTCTTCAGAAAATAGATCTACATGGTCAATCTTTTTATCAAAATCTACATCAATGTTATCAAGATTATCGATAACTTGGTTAAGTTCGTTTTTGATGTCTAATATATATTTTTGTATTTCAGTATTCAATTAGAAAAATCCTCCACTGGTCTGAGAAAAGAAACTTTGAGAAGAAATAAGTGCAGCAAGCTGCATCTGCATATCCTGAAATTGTTGTCTTAAAATCTCACCTTGCGAATCAATGCTGCTATTTATCGAATCAATTCTATCATTCAAGTATGTAATATTATTATCAAATGATTCAGTTATTGAAGAAATAGTTCCCCCAACGCCCAAAAAACCGTCTAAATCCGAATAAAGTGAAGCTGCAATACCGCTATCGGAATTAAATAAATCAGAAACCTGACTTGGATTGTTTTGAATAGCATCATCAAGAGCCGAACTGTCACTTACACTTAATCCTGTCAGCGGATCAAATGAAATTCCGATTTGGGAAAGGTAACTGTAGTTATCTTCGGAGAGTCCACTAACTTCTCCTATCACAGTATTTGTTAATAGACTTAATAATGATTGGGCAGTAGAATCCCCAACAAAAATACCTCTGCCAACAGAATCGGATTGACTTCTGTTTTTCAAGTAAGTGTAAGTATCGTTAAATTTTGAAATAAAATCATCAATTTTACCTTTTATTTCGTCAAGATTGATTTCTACATTAACACTTACATCAGAATCTTCGGAATCCATTAATGCGTTAACATTAAAAGTAACGTCGTCAACCAAATCATCAATTGTGTTTGAATTACGTTGAATATTAATACCATTAAATTCAAGTTTTGCGTTAAGGTCATTGACCGTTGAGCTGGTTGAATCATAAACAAAACCGGCATCATCATCGCCGGTAATAACTGTTCTATTGGTTAAAGTCGTGCTGTCTAATCCAATAAAATTAAAGATCGAGCCGGAAACATCAGACATAATCAATCTGTTATCGTAACCGGATTCATCAGCAGAAATTGAAAATTTGGAGTTATCGGTTGTCGGTTCAAATACTGAAGCAGTAGAAATTGCAGATGCTGCTTTTTCTTTTGTAACGTCTATACCCAAATCAGTTAGCAATGAACCGGTGTCACTGCTTGATTGAACTGAGATGTATTGGTCTTTATCGTCAACAGTTAGTTTTAAACTAACATTGGAACCGTCAACAACTTTCTCAGCAGTTATACCATCTGTGTTTCCATTAATATTGTCAACCAGGTCGGTTAATATTGCATCGTAAGTCTGGCCAGTATAATCATAATCAATGGTATAATCGGTCGGAGTGGAATCATCATCAGTGCCTAACGAGATTGTAAATGACCCACTCCCTGTAAAAGTATCTGTATCAGTTTTAGTAGTTGATTCAATTTCCGCGTAATCAGAATTTATTGCATCTCTAAGTGCTTCCATCACAGATTTATTGGTTTCGGAAGCTGTTAATTCAACATCAATATTTGAAGTAAAATTGCCACTTTGAATTTGGACGCTATGCGTGCCTGACATAGAAGTAACGGAAGTGTCGGAAGTCATAGTATCCGAAACAATTAAATCACTTTTAGCTAACTGGTTAACTCTAATTGCGTATGAACTGACCGATGCATTTTTAGAAGCTGTAGCTGTAATGAAATTTTCAGCAGATGATTTTGCTGAGCGACTGTTGAAAAGTGAACTACTAGTAGTAACTTTTAATTCGGAAATAATATCATTCAATGAAGTAAGTTTGCTTTTTAAATCGCCAAAAGCCGTGGATAGCTGTGAGTACTTATCTTTTCTAGTCTGCACAGGAATTACACGGCGGTTAACTTCATTCTGCTTATAGCTATTTATGAAGCTAGTTATTCCTTGAGTTGATAATAAATCCATTTAATAAACTTCATTTTTATAATTGTGAATTCTCTTTAAATGCTATTGCCCAGGCTTCTCTTAAATTTGTTAAAATGTTTACTGCTGAATCGTATTCTCTCTTTCTAATTTGGTCCTGGCAGAATTGATACAATCTCAATAAACCAACAGCAATTTCATTTGCTTCTTGTTCGTCAAAATTAAGAGCATTTATCAACTGTGCAATGGCGTTGTTGGCCTTTTCTATATTACCTCTTTTGGCATTCACTATTGCAATATCGTAAACTTTCATTAGTAATTTTTTCTGATCAGCTTCAAGAATTTCTTTTACGATATATGCATTTGCTCTGTTAGAAGGATTTTTGTAAGAAGCAGTCTGGTACATTTTATTCATTTCCGTTTATTTTATTTATCATTAAGAAAGCCCTCCTGTAAAGGAGAGCCTTATTTAAGAGAAATCTGCAAATTAACCGAATAATTGCAACACTTGTTGTGGAGCAAAGTTCAATTGAGCCAACATAGCTGTTGCAGCTTGACCTAAAATATTTCCTCTTGTTGCATTCAATTGTTCTTGAGCAAAGTCAGCATCGAACAATCTGCTAATTGTTGATTGAGCATTAGCGATAGATACGTTTAATGTTTCTTCTTTAATGTCAAGTCTTTGTGTTAAGTTACCAATTTTACCTAATGAAGTTGAAACAGCAGATTTTAGGTTTGATAAAGCTGTTTGTAAGCCAGCAGTTGAAGAAGCACCAGATGTACTTGCCAATGTACCAGCTGAAACGTTAACGAAACTTGATAGTGAAGATGAAACGTTTGAACCGTAACCGCCGCTACCAGTAGATGCTAGTGAAGAAGCAAAATCAAGTGATAATGTATCAGTTGATTCACCAACTTGGAAATTAAAACCAGCACCAGCAGCAGAGAATAACAATTGAGTGTCGTTGAATTTAGTGTTTTTTAGAGTATCGTGAATTTCATTTGATAAAGCTTTGATATCATCTTGTAAAGCTGTTCTGTCAGTAGTTGGGTTTGTAGCATCTGAAAGTTTACCCTCAATTTTTACCATAAGATCATTAATACTCATTAATGCACCTTCAGCAGTAGCAAGTAAGTTTTTCGCTGATGCAACGTTGTTTTGAGCACCTTTCATAACAGAAACTTTACCTTTTAGAGATGTTCCAATGTTGAAACCTGATGTGTCATCCGCAACATTAAGAATTCTCTTTCCAGAAGCCAATCTTAATTGAGCTTTTGTTGTTTCTTGATTAACTTTCTGTAATTGATTGAAAGCCATCAAGGCGTCTGTGTTTGTGTTTACTCTAAATCCCATTTTATACCTCCGTGTATTTTGTTATAAATTTAATCAAGTGTCCTTACTTGATTTTGTTATTTGGTTAATTTACAGTTTCATTATCGGTACTAAATCTGAAAAGTTTACTCTTTAATTTTTCCTATTGATTTTTCCCAACACTGGAAGTATTATCGGTGTGCCTACTGAAATGTTTAGTGACGCAGATAGCATTACTGATAGAAAGAAAAAGCGGTATCTGTGATAAATTTAATTTTCGGAATCAGATACCGCTAATTAATTCTATGCATTTTGTAGTTGCTCCTGAGTGAATAGAGTTGACCAAGTGTCTCTTAACCCGGTTAATATTTTCAAGACTACATCAATGTTTTGCTTTCTCATTTCTTCTTGAGAAAACTGGTATAATTTTAACAACTGGATTGAAAGATCCCTTGCGCTCTCATCTTCAAAATTCAGGGAGTTGATTAATTCACTTAATGCATTATTTGTTCTATAAACATCGCCTTTCTTGCAATGTAATATTGCGAAATCAAATACTTTCAATAAAAGTTTCTGAGGCGAAGCTTCTAGAACTTCTTTTATAAGATATGCATTAGCTCGTGTTTTATCGTCAGCTAATAATGCTCGCCTATTCATATTATCTCCTTACTGTTTATTAAAATTATTTCATCTTATTGGAATAATTGTAATACTTGCTGAGGAGAAATATTAAGTTGAGATAACATAGCTGTAGCAGCTTGTTGTAATATATTTCCTCTTGTTGCATTTAATTGCTCAAATGCCATATCAGCATCAAACAAACGGCTAACACTTGATTCTGCATTTGCAATACTAACGTTTAATGTTTCTTCTTTAATGTCAAGTCTTTGAACCAAGTTACCAATTTTACCTAAAGAAGATGAAACTGCAGATTTCAAGTTAGTTAATGCTGTTTGTAAACCGGCTGTTGAAGAAGCACCAGATGTACTTGCTAAAGTACCTGCACTAACATTAACAAAACTTGAAATTGAAGCTGAGATATTTGATCCGTAACCACCCGCACCGGTTGAAGCCAATGATGATGCAAAGTCTAGTGTTAATGTATCAGTTGATTCACCAACTTGGAATGTAAAACCAGCACCGGCAGCAGAGAATAATAACTGAGTATTATTAAATTTAGTATTAGTTAGTGTACTCTGCATCTCAGCAGCCAAAGCTTTAATATCATCTTGAATAGCTGTTCTATCTGTAGTTGGGTTTGTTGAATCAGATAATTTACCTTCAATTTTTACAAGAAGGTCATTAATACTAATCAATGATCCTTCAGCAGTAGCTAAAAGGTTTTTAGCAGAAGCAACGTTGTTTTGTGCTGCTTTCATTACTGAGATTTTTCCTTTCAAAGAAGTACCAATGTTGAAACCGGAAGTATCATCTGCAACACTTAATATTCTTTTACCGGAAGCAAGTTTAAGTTGTGCTTTTGTTGTTTCATTGTTCACTTTTGTAAGCTGGTTAAAAGCTTGCAAAGCGTCTACGTTTGTGTTTACTCTAAAGCCCATAATTAAGCTCCTTATATTGTGGTTTATAGTTGTTAGTAATTAAGTCTTTCAAATCATTTGAAATTTTTTGAATTACGTCTATCCAATTCCCAAATTCTTTCTGCCTGTATAATTTCATGGAAGGATACCATATACAATCTTCACCTTCAGCAAACCATCTCCAATCAGCTTTATATGAAAGCATTGTCCATGTTGGTTTATTTAATGCACCGGATAAATGTGCGACTGAAGTGTCGACTGATATTACTAAATCAAGATTTTCTATAATTGCGGCTGTTGTATTAAAATTTGAAATATGAGTTGATAAATCTGCAATGTCATGTTTACTCAATAGTTCTTTATTTCTTTGAGCAGCATCGCCGACCTGAAGACTATAATATTTTGCATCTTCTATTTTAGTTAACTCAGCAAAGTCAATTAAAGAACTAGCACGATGAGAATTATAAAGTGGTTTTTTTCCTTCCCACACTAATCCAACTTTTAATCGTTTTTCATCTGATAAAAAATCTCTCCAAAATTCTTTTGTTTTTTTATTTGAAGATAAGTACGGTGTGGAGTTTGGAATACTTTCCAAAGTGGTGCCAAAATACAGCGGCAAGCTAATTAGCGAAACATGATAGTCATAATGAATATCAGGTTCTTCATTATTTACTCTTTCACTTACACCATCAATCGCTTCAATATTTTTCACTAAATCATAAAGCGATTTGTGGCATTCAAAAATTATATTTGCGCCTAATTTTTTGAGCATGTACAGGTAACGAACAAATTGTAAAGTATCTCCAAAGCCTTGTTCATCATAAACAAAAACTGTTTTGTTTTTCACATTGTGATCAAACAATTCCGGTTTGCTAAATTTTCTTTTTGGGTAATCACTCTTTCTTTTGCGCCATTCGTATTCTATTAATCCTTCTTTAAGATTACCGTATTTCATTAATATTAATGACTTGTTAAAATGGGCATCAGCATAAAGAGAGTTTATTTTGATCGCTTGGTTTATAGACTCTAATGCTTTTGTTTTATTATTTATTGCCTGATAAGAGTTGGCTATGTTTAAATGAGCTTCCGAGTAATTGCCGTTTAATTCAATAGCTTTTAGAAACGCTTCAATAGCTTTTTCGAATTCCCCTTTTAAGTCGAATACTATCCCAAGATTATTCAACGCCATTGCGTTATCTTTGTTAATCTTTAGTGAAATATTGAAACACTTTTCCGCTTCATTTAATCTTTGATAATCTTTTAAAATCATTCCAAGATTATTGTAAGCGTTATAATGAGAAGGATCTAGACTTATAACCTTAGAATAATTTTCATAAGCTGAAAATAGATCATTCTTTAAATGGTAGCAGTATCCCAAATAAAATAACGCATCAGCACTTTCAGGATTATTCACTAAAATTTTATTTAGTTCTTCAATTGCTTTGTCAATTTCATTTTTGTCAATAAATTTTCTTGCAAATTCAATACTATCAGATAAATTATTTTTGCTGTTATAATTGTTTATCAATTGTGATAACTCAGCATTAACTTCTTCAATACAATCTTGCCAACTTTGGCTAATTTTTTTTCTGAATAATTTCAATGTTGAATACCACGGTGTGTCGGATCTGTTTAATAACCATTTCCAATCGGCCGGTTCATTTAGAAGAAGAAATGCATTTACATCCAAGGCCCCAGCTAAGTGCGCTGAATATGTATCGGGAGTAATAACTAGGTCTAATAATGAAGTAATTGCCGCCCAATCTTCAAAGGAATTATCTCCCAAAATTTTAACATTATCAAAGCCGGAAAGAATTTGCTTTTCATCATCAGTAAGCCCATACTGCATCACAAAATAGTCTGCAGCAGTATTATTCAACAGAGGTATTACATCATTTAATTCGAGAAACCTTCTATTGTTTAAAACATTCTTTTTATTTCCTCTCCAAACCAATCCTACTTTCAGTTTTGTTTCTGACTTAACAATGTTTTTCCATTTATTTATTAAGTTGGTTGCAGGCTGTAAATAAGGAGTATCAGCAGGTATTGTCTCAGTTTTTATTTTTAATAATCTTGGAAATTCAAGTAACGGCAGATAAGCATCATATTCTGCGTTAGCAACAGAAGAATTATTAAACGGGTAGATTTCAATTTCTTTACTGAAATCTGAAAACAAATTATATAACTCAGGCTGTACAAAGAATAACACCTTTTTGAATCTATTTTTTAATTCAAGTAAAAATCTTGAAAACTGAATCGTATCGCCAAAACCTTGCTCAGCAAACACAGCAAGAGTTTTGTCTTTCGCTGATTTGCCATCCCACATTAATTTATTATTTAGTTTTGCAACAAATTCATTTTCGTAAGATCTATATGAATAATAATTCCATCCTTTTTCATAATCTTCCAACAGCAAATGCAGCATACCTTTATGGAAACGTATGCTCGTGTTTTCCGAATCCGACTCGAGCGCTTCTTCATAGTATGCAACTGCTTTTAAAAATTTGCCTTGGAAGTAAAAATTATTTGCAAGTGCGGCTAAGTAGGTTGAACTTCTCTTTATTTGCAAAGCTTTTGAAATGTAGGTTTCCGCATCATCAAATTTTTGCAATGACTGTAAAATAAATCCGTAGTTATTAAATATATCAGGATCACTAATATCAAATTGTATTAGTTTTTCAAAAACTTTTTCAGCTTCATTGAACTTCTTTGAACTAATAAAATTGTTAGCTAAAAATATGTAGCAATCTTTTAATGCATTTCTATATTCATCATTTCCATTTTCAATAAAGAAAGATTTTTCTAAATGAATTACTGCTTGAGAAAATTTACTTTGTTGAAAATAAAGTTTACCAAGCCAAAAATTTAATTCTACATCATCAGAATTATCTTTAAGAAGTTCTTTATAAATTATTTCTGCTTTTTCTAATTTTCCTTCCGTATGAGCTTCAAATGCTTTTATTTTTAGGCTTACTCCATCATCATTAAAATAGTTGTTATTCGCAAGTTGGGTTTGGACTTCATCAAATACAGATGACCAATCACCAATACTTTTCTGCCTAAATAATTTTACAGATGTGTACCATGGAGTATCTTCACGGTTTAATAACCATCTCCAGTCGGGGATATGAGATAATAATAAGAATGTCGCTTTTCCTAATGCTCCGGCTAAATGTACAAAAGCTGTATCAACTGTTAAAACAAAATCTAAATTGTTGACGAGAGCCACTGTGTCTTTTAAGTTATCAATTTCATTACCCAGAATATTTACATTTTCAAATTGGGATAGAAACTCTAACTCAGATTCTGTTATGTCTAACTGTAGTGAATAAAATTCAAAATCATTCAAACTCAATAATTGTTCAAAATTTCTAACTGGCATACTTCTTTTATAATCATATTTATGTTTAGGATTGCCTTTCCACGCAAATCCAATCTTCAGCTTTGATGAATTATTTAATCTTTCTTTCCAATAATTATTTCTTTCTTTATCAACGTTGAAATACTTATCAAATGACGGTATATTCTCAGCAGTGATTTTTAATACGTTTGGCAAACTCAGTATCTGTATTTCATAATCATATTCAAAGTTTACTGTTTCTTTAAAACTTATGACTTGATCAACCAATGATGAATTTTTGAATAATGGAATCAAAGATTCGCGGCATCTGAAAATCACTTTTGTATCAGCAGATTTTACAAAATATAAATAACGGATAAACTGTACTGTATCCCCAATTCCTTGTTCATCATGTACCAAGATTGTCTTGCCGTTTAACTCTTCTCCTTCCCAAATTTTTCTTTCATCAATAATTTTATCTTTTATCCTGTGCTCATATTCTTCAAAACCTTTTTCATAATTACCTTGAAGAAGCATCGCCATAGCTAAATTGAAATGGGCTTCACTATTATCTGGTTGTTTTTCGAGAATTAGTTCGTATTGCTCAATAGAAGAATCTATTTGACCAATTTCTAAAAGTGATGCTCCATAGTTTAAACGAGCGTCATAATATTCATCGTTTATATTAATTGATTTTAGGTAGTACTCAATTGCTTTTTCGTAATCACATTGTTTGTGATATACGTATCCAAGGTTATTCAGCGCCTTATAATGATTTTCATTTAAGAAAATTGCTTTGCCAAAATTGTATTTTGCCTCTTCCCAATTACTTTGCTGCTTGTAAATGTTTCCTAAATTGAAATAGGCTTCGTCAAAATTATTGTTTACATCAATAGCGGCTTTATAAAAATTTATCGCCTTTTCGAAATTGCCTTCTTCATCACTCAAATACCCAAGGTTAAACATTATCTCGGAATTGTTCGGACTGATTTTTAGAGCTTTTACCAGATTGGATTTTGCAAATTCGAAATGATTTAATTCTATTTGTAGTATAGCAAGATTATATAAAAATATTGAGTTTTGAGGAGCCAGCTCAACTGCAATCTTCAAATATTTTTCTGCATCATTAAATTTAGCTTCTTTAAAACAAAGCAATCCAATGTTAAAATTGGTTTCCGGATCTTTAGGATCAATTAATAATGCTGATTCTAAGACATCAATTGCTTTTCGGTTTTGATCAAAGGTGTGATAACATATACTTAAATTGTTATAAGCATTTATGTAGTCGTCTTTAAGCGAAATAGCTCTGTGGAAAGAATTTACGGCATAATCATAATTACCTAATGCTTGGTAAACTAATCCAAGATTATTTAGCGATTGATGATCGGAGGGATTAATTGCTAAAGCCTTCTGAAGGTAATTTATCGCTTCTTCCGGATTGCCCTCTTGAAAACATAAAGAACCTATTAAGAAATTAAGTTTAGAATTAGCTGGTTCACTTTCCAATAATTCTAAATAACTCTTTTTAGCCTCCTTGAGATTCCCTTCCTGATGCTTATCGAATATTTTTTTTAACTGAACGTCCAAAATCCTTTTTCCGTCTTATACGTATCCATACTTTATGTACCTCAACTCAATTTCTTTGCCAATTATTTCCCCATAAAAACTGTCAAAAAAAGCTTTTTTTGATAACTATCACTGCCTAACGGACAAATAGATCAGTTATAAAAGCCAAGTGTATAATATTGTGCATTTTTTTTAACTATCCTTTAATTTTTAGCGAAATAAGCGGTTTTTTATTGGTATTATTGTTGCCTTATAGAGTTGCTAATTATATTCAGAGGAGTAAATGCAGAGATCTAAAGAAAAAATTTGGCTCAACTATGTTTCTTACCCGGTAACGACAGCAGTTTATTTCGAAAGAGTTTTACAGAAAAAATACGATGTGATAACATGCGGACCAATGATAACGCCAAAAATAATTAAAGATTGGGAACTTGAAAACTTAAAGCTAGAAATCACGCCTCAAGATTACCCTTTGGAAAAAGATGTTGATATTGCTTTGCTTTACAATTCTGTTTTGCCAGAATATAAACCGGATTATTTTATTTGGGTTGAATCAGTAGGAGGAAATTTCCCACAAAATGTAAATAAATTAAATATACCAACTGTATGTTACCTGGTCGATACACATTTACATTTAGAAGCCCATATAGATTGGGCTAAAAATTTTGATTTTGTTTTTATAGCTCAAAGGGAATATGTGCCTAAGTTTAAAGAAGCCGGTATTAAAAATATTTATTGGCTTCCTTTGGGATGCGATATAGAAGTCCACTCAAAACTTTCAAATATTAAAAAACATGAAATCGGATTTGTCGGAAGTTTTAACAAAAATCCCAGAAGATCAAAATTACTTGGTGCCCTTAAAACTAAATTTGATGTTTACTATGAAAGATGTTTTTGGGATGATATGGCACGAGTATTTTCAGAATCAAAAATCGTTTTTAATAATGCAGTAAAAAATGATTTGAATATGAGAGTTTTTGAAACACTTTCAATTGGCTCATTACTATTAACTGATAATCCTCCAAACTGTGGTCAAGATGAACTATTTATTGATGGCGAAGATTTAGCAATTTATGATGATAACTTGATAAAAAATTCTGCAGAATTTTACTTAGATAATTTCGAATTAAGTGAAGCTATAGCAAAACGCGGACAGGAGTTAGTTCACAACACTCATACTTATGCTCATAGAATTGATGAGATGATGAAAATCGTAAAGTCTCAATCTGTTACTACCCCAACCGCTGGTGAATGGCGCGAAAGATCAATTCAAAACACAAAAATTACTTTGAAAGATATAAACTATTTGAAGAGAAGTTTTGTAATTCCGGTTTTGGATTATTCCCCCGCAAGTCAATACAATATTAAAACACTTTTAAATGATTTAGAAACTATAGACGGAAATGTAATTATTGTTTTCAATAATGAAGAAGTTGCAGATCAAATAAAAAATCATAAAAGGATTGACTATTACTCCATAATGAAAAAGAACGTCGGAGTTTCACGGGCGTGGAATATCGGTATCAACATGTCTCACACACCAATTACATTTGTAATGAACTCAGACCTTCACGTAAAAAAGGATGCAGTAAACAAGCTTGAAAAAGGGATAATTAATTTAACCAAAGCCGCAATTACAGGTCCTCAGGGTTCATTCTTCAATTTCTATGAAGCAAAGGACTTGGATTATTATGATAAAGGTACATTTGACGAACCTATTCCAGTTGATGCTGTCTCGGGATTTTTCTTCGCAATAAAGACCAAGTATTTTCACAACTGCCAAATTAATTTTGATAACAGATACACACCGTGCTATTTCGAAGAATGGGATACTGGGCTGCAGATAAAAAAGGCAAAGCTTTTTAATTATGTGATCCCTGCAACTGAATATGCTCATGAATGGAGCGGCAGCATCAGAGCTTTAAGAACTATAAAATATTTAAATAAAGAAGAAACAGCAGGTGAAATTCTTACCAGGAATAAAAATTTGTTTTTAGATAAATGGCGAAAGATAGTGGATGAAACCAAATTGGAAGAGTCGTTCCTTGAAAGTTATTGGGTTAAACTGATAATTGAAAGGGGCAACCAATATATCCAAAATCAAAACTTTGCTAAAGCTGAAGAAATTATTAAAGAACTATTAAAGATATTCCCGTATAACAAAGAATCTATATGTAATCTTGGAATAATTGAATACTACAAAGGAAATACTGAAAGTGCTATTTCGAATTTTGAAAAAGCCCTGGAAATTGATCCGGATTTTAATACTGCAAACGATAATTTAAAACGGATAAAAGAAATTTCTAACTAAATTTTTTGATAATATTTATTAAACTTTTTGCGCTGTCAGCCCAAGTGAAATTTTTCATGTCTTCACCAGCCTGCTTGCCAAGCTTTTTAATTTCTTTTCTGTTGTGATACGCATATTCTATTTGAGCAATAATCTCTTCTAATTTTGGTTCTTCCCAGTCTGCCCAAAGTTTATTGTCATAAAATATTTTATGTGGTATCATTTCTTTTAATAATAAAGAATTTTGTTCGGTTAAAACATCCTTATGCCCACTTGTGTAAGCCCCAACAACAGGTTTCCCGCAAGCCATATATTCCATTAAAACTAAATTCGTTCCTCCTTCACATCTATTAGGGAATAATCCGATGTCAGTCTGTTTATAAAATTCACGCAACTCTTTGTTAGGAATTAACTCATAAGTAAGAACTTTACTTTTATCAATATCATTTATTTCATAAAGGTGATTCATTTTGTCAATCCACTTATCCCCTTTTAACTCAAATTTTATATGCTTTGAATGAGCAACCAACTCCATAGTTTGAGGCCACATGTTGTACCATGCATTGACCAAAACAATATCACTATACTTCTGCTGAAGTATTTTAATTGCCTTTAAAACTAAATCCTGGCTCTTTCTTAATTCAAACTTTCCACCTGAAAAAATCACGAAAAGATCTTCGTCTTTTTCTTCATCAATTGGGTAAAAAATATCCGGATCAATTCCTTGAATTAAAACTTCAGTATTAGCAATTCCTTTTTCTTCCATTTTATCACAACACCATGTACATCCACCCAAAACTAAATCATACTTTTTAGAATTTTCCAACGACTGATCAATTAACTCATTTTCAAAAAAGGTATAACCGATGTTTTTTTTACCCCAAAGTTTTGAAAGACTTTCAAACTCTAATCCGGTTAATGCATGAAATACAGTACCGTCCACTTCCTTTTCCACATCACCATATTTTTGAAAATCCCAAACCGTAGTATCTTTATATATTTTAGGAACTTCTTTATTTAAGTATTTACTGCAAACTCCCCACCCGAAATTCTCTCCTGCAGAAAGTGCTAAGAACAGATTATCTTTTTTCTCTTCAATTTTTTCAACTTTATTTTTTTTATAGATAAAAGCCCAGTATTCTTCATCACCAGCTATAACTTCAAATTTTATATCCAAATTTTTAACTAAACTATAACCAGTTTTATTAAACAAAGACATCCACATTCTTTTAGTTAATACACTATAATGATTCGGATTACTTTCATGTATCGCAGGTGAATCGCTCATTGGTACTTCAACATATAATAACCCGTCATCCTTTAAAACTCTGTTAAACTCAGAAAGCGTATACATTGGAAAGATACTATGTTCTAAAACATGCCTAGCCCAAATAAAATCAAACGAATTATCCGGGAAACCCAAAAAGGATTGATCCATTTTGTAAGCTTCAAAACCAAGTTCTTTGCAAACTTTATGATCTTCATCATTCAACGTAATCCCAATCGCATTAAGTCCTTTCTTTTGAGCTAGCTTTAAGAACACACCTTGCCCACAACCTACATCCAAAACTCTGGCGCCTTTTTCTAGTTTATATTGATCAAAAAACAAGGCATACATCTGCTCCGTTATCGTATCATGTTGATGTGTGGGTTCTTCAGGGTAAGTTTCGCCTTCAATTCTTTTTAAAAATTCAATTATTTTTGGAACACCTTTATTTACAAGCTCTTCAAAATTTTCGTTTACTTTAAAATTATCGCTTGCCATAATATCCCTTTCACCTTTTAATTAATTTTGTTAGTTCAGTATAAACTTTATTTATAACTTCTTTCCAATTACTTCTTTCATTCTGTCTAAATAATTTCATTGAAGGGTACCAATTGCAGTGCGAACTTTTTAAGCTCCATCTCCAATCCGGCATATAAGCCAACATTATCCAAACCGGCTTTTCCATTGTTCCGGCAAGATGCGCGACAGATGTATCAATTGTAATTACTAAATCCATTGCGGCTATTATTGCAGAAGTATCTTCAAATGTTTTAATATCTGATGTAAAATCAAATACGTTATCTTTACTAAGATATTTACTTAATTGTTTTCTATCATCACCTAATTGCAAACTGTAAAAGTCTGCTTCATTAACCTCAAAAAGAATAGAAAAATCATCTATCGACATATGCCTTTTTTTATTAATTGGCGGATAAGGATTTCCTGTCCAAACAAATCCAACTTTAAGTTTATTTTCATTAATGATTTTACTTAACCACTTTTTATAAATCTCTTCACTAATCGAAACATCATAGGTTACTTCGAGTTCAGGCTTTTTATCATCTAAAAGTATTTCAGGTAACCTCATAAGTGGAACATTAAAGTCATGAGAATATAATTTATTTGATGAAATTACTTCATCAACAGCATGAATTTCTTTAAAGATATCAACTAAACTTTCAGGGCATTCATAAATTACTTTGCCGTTATAGCTTTTCAGTAAAGGCAAATAACGGACGAATTGAATTGCATCACCATAGGCTTGATCAGAATAAACCAACAAAGTTTTTCCGTTTAGATTCTGTCCTTCCCATTCCGTAGATTCAAAATTTCTTTTTATAGAATTATTTGTTTTACTAATCCATTTATTATAATTACTCCATCCTTCGGAGTAGTTTTTATTCATCAATTGTAAAAGGGATAAATTGAACCAAGCATCAGCAAAATCCGGTTTTAGCTCAACTGCTTTCGTATAATTATAAATAGCAGATTCAATATTGCCAAGTTCTTGTAATGCATATGCCAAATTATAGTATGAATGCGGGTTGTTAGTATTTTTTTGAACAGCTAAATCATTAAGCTCTACAGCTTTCTCGTAGTCGTTATTTTCAAAATGTAGAATACCCAAGTTTGAATATGCTTGCACAAAATTATCATTAATTGATATTGCTTTATGAAAATATTGTTGGGCCTTTAAATATTTTTTTTGTTTGAGATATAAAATACCAAGATAATTAAAAGCGTGTTCGGAATTCTCATTTTCCTTTAACAACGCCCTAACTTTTACTAACACTTTTTCAAAATCATTATTTGAAAGAAACTGACCAATATCTTTATGAATATCCAACTTAGTAAATTCTGAATTACTTTTTAATTTATCGGAAACTTTTTTTATTAAACCTTCCCAATTTTCATCTTTCTTTTTCCGAATCAATTTAATAGAATCATACCAGGGCGATTTTTCTGATTCAGTAAACCATCTCCAATCTGAGTTATACGCAATTAGAATCCATGTTTCAATTCCAAGTGCGGCAGACAAATGTGCAACCGCAGTGTCGACTGTAATTACTAAATCTAGATTGGAGATTAACGCAGCAGTATCACCAAAAGAATTGATCTCGCTTGTTAGATCAACAAGATTTTTATTTTTAAATTTTTCTTCTAGCTGTAGGCTGTAAAAATTATAGTTTTTGTTGGTCAATAATCTATTAAATAGATTTGGATCAATCGAACGTTCTTTATCGTTCTGATGATTTGTATTTCCCTTCCAAACTAAGCCGGCATTTTTTTTGTTATTTGACAACAGTTTTTTTTGCCATTCAATTTTTTCAGCTTCATCTACAAACAAGTAATGTTTTCCGTCAAGATTTTCAAATGGAATTTTCAGCATAGAAGGCAGGCTGAGCAAAGGTAAATAAAAGTCAAAGTCATTTTTACTGTAATTGTGTCTTCCTCTTTCAATTACTTCAATATTCGGGAAATTTATTTCGAATAAATTTAAAAGTTCTTTTCTGCATTCGAGTGTTACATTACATCCCGTTTTTATTAGGTCTGATAAATACCTGCAGAATTGAATAGCATCACCAAATCCTTGTTCACAATAAACAAGTATTTTCTTATTCGTTAAATCTTCCCCGTTCCATTTTGAGAAAGGGAAAGTACGCTTAAGTTCTTTTTTCTTTAGCCGCCATTCAAACTCTTTAAATCCTTCAATCAGATTTTTGTTTTTAAGAAGTAATAAAGATCTATTCCAGTGAGCCTCAACATTATTATTATTCAATTCAATCGCACTATTGTAGCATTTCTCAGCCGAGTTATTATGTCCTAATTTTTCATAAATTACGCCAAGATTATAAAGCGCATTTTCGAATACAGGATTTATTTCAATGCATTTTAAATAGTATGCTTTTGCTGATTCAAAATCATTTTGGTCGCGGCAAATGTTTCCCAAATTATAATAAGCTTCTGCCAATGATGGATTAAGTTTTATTGCGGAGTTATATTTTGCAATTGCTAAATCATACTCATTGTTTTCTTGAAGCAAAACTCCATAATTGTAATATGCAGAATATGCTAGAGGATCAGTCGCTATTGCATTTTCATAACTTGTTTTTGCATCTTTAATTTTTTTTAACTTTTTTTGACAATAAGCCAGACGTGAAAAAATAGAAGGGCTTTCCTCTAAATTGCTTACTAATAAAAGTAATTCCTCAGCATAACTGTATTCTTCTTTATCAATCAGCTTTTCAATGATGTCAATTAGTTCTTCAAATGTAAAATTAGATTGTGCCTCAAGGAAATTTAAATCGCTCTGCTCAATTAAACTAGTCAGTATTTTATTTATTGATGTAGTAACTTCTTTTAATTGAGCTGCATTCATTTTAGACTAACGATTCTATTTTCTTTTTTAAACCAAGAAGTTTATTCTTAATTGATGGTTGTGATTCAAAAAATGGTACCGAGTTATCAATTAGCTTATTGAGTTTTGAATACTCTGAAGTTGACGCGTAAAGTGAAACCAGATTTAGTATTGTGTTCGGATCGTTATTATTTTTTTGCAAAGAGGCTTCAAAATATTTTATGGAATTTGTGATATCGCCAATATCCCCATACGCTATTGCCAATAAGTTTAATAGCCTATAATCGTAATTCTTGCGTGCAACAAAGGTTTCATAAAACTTCACTTTAATCTTTGCCTCATAATTCGGATCGATCAACAACAAAGCGTATGCGATAAAATCATCATTAATTGATTCCGCATAGAGCACAGTTTTTTCATACGGAATTTCTTTATTGTTCAATAACAAAGAGAATACTTCCAGCAAGTTATTTCTTTTCTCTTCACATTCATTTTTATTCAATTCATTGTAAAAATCATTGAACAATATTTTATTATTGCTCATAATTGCAATATCCAAACCATGATTCAAAACATCATTATCGTTTAACAATATTTCAAAATCATTTACATTATGTCTTTGCTCAACGTTAAATTTATATGACAATCTGCAATGTTCCTCTGCCTTATTAAAGCTTTGCAATCTTAAATTTATGCTTGATAAAATTACATGAAGAATTACTTGCTTCGGATTCAATCTCAAACCTGTTTCTGCAAAACTAAGAGCTTTTTCAACATCATTATTTCTATTTAATTCGTAAGCAGACAAATATCTGTAGCAATGAGATTTGTGCACATTATTAAGAGAGCTACTTTTGATAGCGAAATTAAAATACTCAACTGATTCATCTACTTTGTTGAGCATTACATATGTTTGACCTATTTGGAAAGCATTGTAACCTATAGGACTTGTTTTAAAATCTTCAACAAGTAGATTCAAATTTCTTTCAGCTTTTCTGTTTAGTTCGGATTGTTCAACATTATAACCTAAATGAATGATCTCAATATGTGTATCTTTTATCTCGTAGTTCAGTTCATTCAACGACTTTTCTATTTGTTCGTGTGCTTTGCCTACAAAATATAATTTTTCATTATTGGCAAATAATCTTATATACTTCATTTTATTGGAAATACCACTGATCTCATTAATGCTATTTACCACGCATGTATAACCAATATTTTTTCTTTGAGAAATTACATTTTTTAGTTCTTGAATAGAATTTTCAGCAAGCCTTTCATCTGCATCAAGATAAAGAATCCAATCACCTATTGATTTACTTAAAGCATAATTTCTTGCCGCAGAAAAATCCTCTATCCATTCAAAATGAAAAATCTTTGCGTCGAATTTTTTTGCGATTTCCAAAGTGCTGTCCGTAGAACCAGTATCAACAATTATTATTTCGTCAACTAAATCTTTTACTGAAGACAAACATCCTTCAAGATATTTCTCTTCATTTTTTACGATCATACTTAAAGTTAGTGTTGTCTTCATCATAACTAATTTAATTCTGTCTCAAGTAATGTATTATGATTTTCCGGTTTGCCCAGCACTTTATTTACTTTTGCTAAACCGGCAAGAGCATAATTATTGTTTTGATTATTTTTTACTGCCCACTCATACATTGTTTTTGATTCTTCATCTTTTCCTTCTAAATAGAGTATTTCTCCTAAACCGGCACATGCTTGAGATGAATTCGAATCAGATTGCAAAGCTTTAGTAAAACACTCTTTTGCTTTTGAAGAGTTATCAACACCAAGATAATTAAACCCAAGAAAGTTGTTAACTCTAGTAAGTGTTTCAAAGTTTTCTTGCGAATCGAAGTTATCTTCGACCAGCTTTTCTGCTTCAGTTAATTTTTCTATCGCATTTTCATAACTTTTCTTATTGTAATTATCATAAGCATCTTCAATCAAATTCCCTATTCTTTCGGTTATTCCTTTTCTATCATTCGGAATTAGAGTATTATCATTTTCAGACAAGCCCAGAGATTTATTTACTTTTGCTAAACCAGAAATAGCAAATTGATTTCTCGGCTCATAACTAACAGCATATTCATACATGCGTTTCGCGTCTTTATCTTTACTAGTTAAAAAAAGTATTTCACCAAGTCCGGCACATGCTTGCGAAGATTTAGGATTTATCTTCAATGCTTTCTCGTATGATTTTTCTGCTTCATCAAGTTTTTGTAATGCCAGATAATTGAAACCTCTAAAGTTATATAAAGATGAAAGTGGTTTTGTCAAATCATTATCATATTTGAATTTCACTAATAATTCTTCTGCTTCATTGATCAATTCAATTGTTTCACTATACTTTTTATCAGTAAACAACTCATAAGCCTTTGTCAACAAATCAGTAAATTCTTTGTCTATCTCTTCAGGAATACCCAAATCAAGTGTACTGTGATCAACTGAAAATCCTAGTTCTTCATTTACTTTTCCTAAACCGGATTTGGCAAAATGATTTGTCTGATTATTTTTTAATGCCCACTCATACATTGTTTTTGATTCTTTAAATTTACCATCAATGAACAGCAATTCTGCTAGTCCGGCACACGCTTGCGAGCTATTTGGATTTTGGTTTAGTGCTTCTTCAAATTTCTTTTGAGCATCACTATATTTATCCAGTGCCAACAAATTAAATCCGGCAAAATTATTTACAGAAGCAGCAACTGTCTTTAACGCTTTTACTGAATTTTCTTCCAAGACATTTTCAACTATAGAAAGTGACTTTTGATACTCTTTATTTTGGAATAGTTTGTAGGCATCATTCAACTTTTCATTTAATACAGCGGATAATCTTGAATCTGTTATAATATTTATTGCAGTATGAAAAATCGGTACACCGAGTTCTCTGTTAATCTCTGTTAAACCTAATCCGGCAACAGAATTTTCCGGGTTCAATCCTAAAGCACATTCATACATAACTTTTGCATCGTTAAGCATTCCTCTTAATTTATAAATGGTTGCCAAACCATTGTATGCTGCAAAAGATCTGTTGTTTACTTCAAGAGCTTTCTCAAAATAGATTTTCGAATTTTCAAGATCGTCTTTGGCTAAATAAATATTGCCCCTTAAAATGTTTACATCTTCTTCAAATTTAGCTTGTAGTTCATCCAAATTTTCAAGTGACCTATCATAATCTTTTTCGATAAAAAGCTGATACGCTTTTTCAAATAAAGAATTAAAGCTATTTTCTTCATCAAGAATTTTTTCATTATTACTTAAACTATTATGATCAAGGTCATAACCCAGTATCTCGTTAATTTTTTCAAGATGTTCAATGGCAGCTTTATTTTCAGGTTCATTTTTTGCCGCCCATTCAAACATAACTTTTGCTTCTTTATTTAAACCTTCTAAAATGAAACTCTTTGCAAGTCCCATACATGCTTCAGCACTGGAGGAATTTAGCTTTAAGGCATTTTCAAAATCTTCTCTGCTTCTATCAACTTCTTCGTTTGATAAATATGCACTTCCGCGGGCAATGTAAAAATCCTCTTCTGATAACACACTGTCTTGCAGGCCTGAATTTTGCAGTTCATTAAATTTCATAATCGCTTGTTCATAAGCACCGTCTTTTAGTAAGTCTAAAGCTTCCTTAAATAAGAAATCACTTTGTGACATCTCACCTCCGAGATTTTTATTATTATAAACTTTGCGGCAATGTAACTATTCTAGCTTTTTTTTTATTATGCTCATCACTGCCGTTGTTATTGTTTTTCAATTCGTTTTCAAACTGAGTCAGTTTTTTCACAAATTCATTATTTTCAAAAATGTTATTTTCAATTTCTTCCGATAAAATAAAGTAGTACTTTGCTTCCTCTTCTCTTTCCAATTTAAGCAAGAGTTTACCAACCAAATTAAAAACCGAAGCTAACTTCAACTCTTCTTCTTCAATTTTATTTTGCTCATTAAAAGAAAGAATACAATCTTTCAAATTCTTCAATGCCAATTCGTATTCATTGTTATTAATATTATGACTGGCTCTTTTAATAAATCTGTGGATTTCATTCTCGTCAATCGGGTATTCAACTTCACGTAATTTTATATCTTTTCCTTTCAGCCAAATGTTGTCAGGATCATTACCCCACTTTTCAATAAATACATCTCTATTCTTCTTAAGTAATGCATCATATTTTTTATTACCATCGGCTTTAAAACTCTTTGATCCAAAGTGATGAATAAAAACATCTTTACAAATAACAGTTTTAAATCCTGCAACCTGACTTCTCAAACAAAAATCATCGTCCTCATAATTACCAGGAGAAAACCTTTCATCAAGGCCGCCGATTTTTTCTATCACTTCTTTTTTGATTAAAGTGCATAAAAATGCAACCCTAGGGAATTCCAATACTTGACCGTTGGATTTTGATTTAACCAATTCAGAATACTTTTTCATTTCTTCTATGTTTTGATAATTGGCCCCGGTATCTTTCTGCACTCCGCTAACTTCATTCGAAATTCCACTCACAATGCCGGTTGATGTTTTTGATTCGGCTGCTTCAATAAAACTTTTTAACCACCCCTCATTAACAACAATATCATTGTTAGCTATAACTATATATTTTCCGTCTGCTTCAATTAATCCTTGATTCACTGCTTGCGGAAATCCTCTATTAATTTCATTTCGAATTAATTTGATATTGTCATTTGATTCAGCAATGCTTTTCAAATATTCTGCGGTTTCTTTTTCACTGTTGTTATCGATTAATATTAATTCAAAATTTTCAGGTGTGTTCTCAAAAATAGATTCGATAGTTATTTGTGTGTTTTCTAGTTGGTTAAATATAGGAATAACTATCGAAGTTTTGTCATATTGTTCAACAAGTTGTACTTTAAAAAGATACTGATAATACTGGGATTGCTCTTGTAAAGTAGATACATTAAACCCGGAGTTTTGTAAAGCAGTCATCAATTCCGGCGAATAATCAAATTTAGTATCAACCGTCGCTTTAACATCCAAAATGTTAAAGCGATGTTTGCTAAACAATTCTCCGGCAGTATCAATAGTAAAAAACCGAAGATGAGTTTTATCAAGTAATCCGGCATCTTCGTATTTCCAATTTCCTTCTATCAATTTTTTTATAACCGTCCAATGCCTAATGTTCGGAATACTTGCTATTATTTCGCCACCAGGTTTAAGTTTTTCTTTTATAGACTCAATCACTTTTTCAGGATCAACAAGATGCTCAAGTACGTCGGCAAAAGTTATTGCATCAAAATAATTATTGGGCAATTCTTTTATCGCATTTTCAACTGTGCCAACAACAACATTATCCAGTTTTGCTTTTGCTCTTTGCGCTGCTTTT